>DPMS01000946.1 GCA_003541285.1 Actinomycetota bacterium | reverse complement strand
GATCACCGGCGGGCTGCCCGGGATCGTCCGAAGCTGGCCGTACGGGATCGCGGCGCTGGAATTCATCCGGCAGGAATGCGCCGATCCGGCGGCACCTGTCTTCAGCGTCCCGGAGTCGGCCCTGCTCGCGGAGTTCCCCTCGCCTGATCACGCCCGTCGTGTGCTGGAGGCGGTGGGAAGCGGTGACCGAACCCAGGCCGCCATCGCTGCGGCGGCGGGCGGAAGGCAGGGAGAACTGCCGTCGGGGGCACTGTCGCCACTGCTGCGCCGCCTCGTGACGGAAAAGCGGGTGCTGGCCATCGATGAGCCGCTGTCCACGCGGCCTGGCAGGCCGGCGCTGTACCGCGTCAGCGACAGTAACCTCCGCCTCTACCTCGCAGCCTTGCGGGGGGCGCACGACCTGGCCCGCCGCGGCCAGTCCGGGGCCGCCTTTCAGCTGGTGGAGCGCAGATGGAACTCCTGGCGTGGTCGTGCGGTAGAACCTCTGGTCCGCCATGCCCTGGAGCTCGCCGCGCTGTCCGGCCGCCTGCCATGGCCGGACGCGGAAGCGGTGGGCGGATGGTGGAACCGGCAGTTCAGCCCCGAAGTTGACCTGGTGGGGGCAGACCGGGCACCGGTTGCCCGGCGGATCGTTTTCGCCGGGTCCATCAAGTGGCTCGCAAGCCCCTTTGACGACCACGATCTGGCCCGGCTGAATGCCACTGCCCCGCAAGTGCCCGGCTTTGTGCTGGGTGAGTCGGGCCTCATGATCGTGTCCAGGTCAGCACCCGCCCCGGACCTGGATCTCAGGCGCGTGGATGTGGTGTGGCGCCCCGCTGACATCCTGGGCGCATGGCGAACCTGAGGGTGAGCGCACAGGCTGGTGACCTGGCTGAGCCGCGTCGCAGCGCCCGCGCGGTGGCGGCGGTTGGCCGGGATCGTTTCTTCAGGGTTGCTTCAGGGGCTCTTGAGGCTGATGGGTGATCTTCGTAGCGCTGGGCGCCCATCACCCGGTCAGCGGGGTCGGCCAGCCGGCACCTCCTGCTGTCTGTCCCGCCGAGGAGAACCTGCAGTGTCCCTGGGTCTGGCGAATCCGCCCGCCCTGACCGCCTGTGAGGATCCCGGGCCCGGCACGCCACGGCGGCGCTGGGCGTTCTGGCGTTCCCCGCCGGGCCAGCCGGCCTGGGCGCGGCCCACGCTGCTGGGTATCGCCCTGGTCGCGGCCCTGCTCTATGCCCGGAACATCACTCCGGTTCTTCCTGCTCGGCGGCCGGGCGGGGCCGGGGCCGGGCGGGGACACGGCCGGCAGCGAGTCGCAGAAGATCGCCTCCTGGGTGGCGAGCACCTGCGCCAGGGTCCCCGCGAAGGACTATGGCGGCACGTCCGGCACAGCAGGAAGCGGCGCCAGCTCAGGTGCGGGCCGTGCCGCTGGGGTCCCCGGCGGCCTGGGGACGCTGTACGAATGCGGCCAGGCGTCCTGAAGGCACCCGCAGGCCAGGGGTCTTGCCAGGGCATTTGCGCGAGCGCTGCCTTGTGCTGCGTCACAGAGTGGCGGACGTGAACGTTGTGATCGTGCCCGGTGCTCTGAGCCAGTTCATGTTGCACACTCAACCAACAGAGCCGGGGTCAGCTTAGAAGAAATCTGAGCCCTACCACCCTGAGGAGCCGTAGCTATGGCGTTCCCGACCGATCTGGAGATTGCCCGGGGCGCGGCCCTGAAGCCGCTGGAGGACATCGCTAGCGAGATGGGTATTGCTGGCCATCTGCTGGAGCATTATGGCGAGCAGGTGGTGAAGATCAAGCTGGCTGCGATGGACGAGCTGGCGGGGCGGCCTGCGGCTAAGTATGTGGTGGTGAGTGCGGTTACGCCGACGCCGCTGGGGGAGGGCAAGACCACGACGACGGTTGGGCTGGGGCAGGGTTTCCGCCATATCGGTAAGCGGGCGACGGTGGCGATCCGGCAGCCGTCGATGGGGCCGACGTTTGGTATCAAGGGTGGGGCGGCGGGTGGCGGGTACAGCCAGGTGGTGCCGATGGAGGTGCTTAACCTGCATCTGACTGGTGATGTGCATGCGGTGACGGCGGCCCATAATCTGCTGGCGGCGATGCTCGACAATCACATTTACCAGGGCAATCAGCTTGGTATCGATCTGCATGACATCACCTGGCGGCGGGTGCTGGATGTCAATGACCGGGCACTGCGCAACATTGTGATCGGGCTTGGTGGGCGTGGGGATGGGGTGCCGCGGCAGACGGGTTTTGATATCACCGCCGCGTCGGAGGTGATGGCCACGCTGGCGCTGGCCGGCTCGCTTGCTGACTTGCGGGAGCGGCTGGGGCGGATCGTGGTCGGCTACACCTCTGGTGGGACGCCGGTCACTGCGGAGCAGCTGAGTGTGGCCGGGTCGATGGCGGTGATGCTGCGGGACGCGGTCAAGCCCAATCTTTTGCAGACGCTGGAGAACACGCCGGTGCTGGTGCATGCGGGCCCGTTCGGGAACATCGCCACCGGCAACTCGTCGGTGATTGCCGACATGATCGGGATCCGCGCCGGTGATTACCTGGTCACCGAGGCGGGTTTTGGTGCCGATATGGGGGCTGAGCGGTTTTTCAACATCAAGTGCCGCACATCGGGGCTGGTGCCGGACGCGGCGGTCATCGTGGCGACGGTGCGGGCGCTGAAGGCGCATTCGGGCAAGTACAGGATTGTCGCGGGACGCCCGCTCCCGGCGGGCCTGCTGGCCGAGAACCCCGGTGATGTGGCCGCCGGGGCCGCCAACTTGCGTAAGCAGATCGAGAACATCGGCCTGCATGGGGTGCCGGCGGTGGTGGCGGTCAACGGTTTCCCCACCGACCACCCCAGTGAGCATCGGGTCATCCGGCAGATCGCGGCCGAGCAGGGAGCCCGGTCGGCGGTCTGCACGCATTTCGCCGGCGGTGGGCGGGGTGCCATCGAACTGGCCGAGGCGGTCGCCGAGGCCGCCGCCGGGCCGCCGGCGTTCCGTTTCCTGTACCCGGACTCGGCCAGCCTGCGCGACAAGATCGCCGCGGTGGCCACCAAGGTTTACGGCGCTGCCGGGGTGGAGTACTCGCCGCAGGCCGCCGCCCAGCTCGACACCTATGAGCGGGCCGGGTTCGGGCGGCTGCCGGTGTGCATCGCCAAGACCCACCTGTCCATCTCCTCCGACCCCACCCTCAAGGGCGCGCCGACCGGCTGGACCCTGCCAGTCCGGGAGGTACGGGCATCAGTGGGCGCCGGGTTCGTCTACCCGATCTGCGGTGAGATGCGCACCATGCCCGGGCTCGGCAGCAGCCCCGCGGCCACCCGCATCGACATCGACGACGACGGGCTGGTCATGGGGCTGTCCTGAG
>DPMS01000951.1 GCA_003541285.1 Actinomycetota bacterium | reverse complement strand
GGCGGGGTCTCCGTCCATTTCGAACCACACTGTCCGGCAAGCCCGGTCATCTGCCTCGATACCCCAGCGGCTGGCCAGTCGATCGACAATGAGTAACCCGTGTCCGCACTGATCGGGAGGGTCGCGACGTGGTGTCCAGGGACCGCCGTCGTCCAAGACTTCAACGCGGAGATAGTCCGAGTGGACCTTGATGGAGACCGTGAACTGCTTGCCGGGGTGGCCCGACGCGCTGTGGACCACCGCATTGGCCGCCAGTTCGGACAGGCAGAGTGTCGCGTCGTCGGCTCGGGGGAATCCCTGCGCGACCTCGTTAAGGAAGCCACGGGCCACACTTATCTGATCAGCGCGACCGGGAAAGCTTCGAGACCGGCGCATGAAGGCAGCCTGGGTCGCGGGCTCGCTCAGCCTGGCCTGTTGTGGCTGGTTCAGATGTGCCAGGACCTCGGTCCCACGGGCGCCAGATGCGAGGCCAGCTGGCGTCTTGGGAGGCAAACCCCCGTGCCAGACCAGTCCTTCGACGGGATCCATAGGTATATCTTATAGGCACCTATCTGTACCTGTCTGCCCCCGTAGGCTAATGAGGACGGGCGGAGGCAGATGTTTACGCTGGTCAGGTGCTTGATCATGAGTCCGCTGTGCCGGTGTATCGGCAGCTCGCGAACCTGCTCCGGGAGTCGATCGCGTCCGGGAAGCTCGCACCTGGCAAGCCGTTGCCGTCGGAGTCCACTCTGATGGGCGAGCACGGCGTCTCGCGGGACACTGTGCGTAAGGCTGTCGGCATCCTGCGCGATGAGGGGCTTGTCGTCACCGTTCAGGGCAAAGGCTCATACGTGGCGGATCGCTGACAGCCGAGCTTGGCGACAGCGAGGCTGTGGTGGTCGCCCCGTGAAACGCCGAGGAATTCAGCTTGCCATCGCGCTCGATCACCTGCGCGCGACGCTCGCTGACCCTGCGTACACCAGAGCTATGCTTCGCGCAGCGGCCGATGATCTGAGGTAGCCGCGGAAGGAGNNCGGCGGACGAGCAGTCACAGCGGCCAAAACGGTGACTGCGTGGAGGTGGCCCAGACCCGCTCAGGGCTTGTCGCTGTTCGTGACTCCAAGGACCGGGGCGGGCCGGTGCTGGCATTCGCTCCCGAGGAGTGGCAGGCGTTCACCGCAGCGTTGAAGGACGGCGAGTTCGACCTGCGCTAACACCCAGGGGAGTGTCAGCCCTGGGGCGGGGGGGAGAACATCTCGGGATCGTCTACGTCGAGTTCCCGATGCCGACGGAGCGCCATCCGAGGTGGGCCAGCAGGTGGCGCCCGGTTGACCACTCCCAAGATCACGGTGATTTCTCGTCGATATGGTGCGCGCATCGTCAGAGGCGGGGAACAGGGCGCTGACGGCGTCGAGTGCGGTGGTGATGGTGCGGGCAACCTGGGCAGGTGTGGCGGCCGGATCGGCCCAGTAGCGGTTGACAATCCAGAGGGGCTCCACCTCGATGCGCTCACGCAACGCTTCGACCGACCATGACGTGAGCAGGGCGCCATCGGCGAGACGGCGCGCCCAGAAGCGACGCCGCCTTCGACCGGCGCTAGCCCAGACCGTGCCCAAGCGCATTCCGGGGTAGTCGCCCTGTAGCTTGCTCAGTTGATCATCAGTCATGGCCGTTAGCGGAGGTCGCGGGAAGGTGGATACCGAACTCGCGGGGATCGCTCGTCACCACGCACCAGGGGTGGACTCCTAAGTGCGACGCAGTCGCTGACCACTTGGGCGCAAGCGCGGTTTGGATGCGTTCGAAGGTGTAGGCGGGGTGGCTATGAGCCAGAATCGCGCGCCAGCGCGGAGAGTCGGCAGGCAGGTCCCGAGCGTCATCGTCGAGCATCCGCACATCATAGGTCGAGAGTAGTCGAGTAGTCACGACGCTAGGCGATCATGGCAGGATGCTACCGGGTAGTCATGTGGCATGACGACGGCCCCAGACGACCCACGGAGGTACTTGCGTATCGCGGCGCTACTGCGCCAGCAGATCGCGGACGGAACGCTGCGGCCGGGTCAGCCGACCCCGAGCATCACGACCCTGAGCCAAGAGCACGGAGTCGCACGCCAGACGGCAGCCAAGGCGCTTAGGGTGCTCGAAGACGAGGGCCGGGTCTATCGGGTGCCCGGCCTTGGCTACTACGTCGCGGCGGAGAAACCCGAGTGATCTTGCTTAGAATTGCCCAAGATCAAAGCCGCCAGACCGGTGAACGTTCCGGGGTAACCGCACGATCTCCCGCCGGGCGATCAGTGTCGAGATCCCGTGGGGCACCATGATGGGCTCCTGGGGGAACCGCTCACTCAGCTGCCGGGCAAGGTTGGCGTCGAACGCCGCGACCTCGGCTTCCGGCAGGCTCGCGCCGACCCCGTTGCAGGTCCGCATGCGTCCCCGCCACGCCTCGTGGGTGAACGGGACAGTGATGCCGAAACCGAACGTCTTGATGTTGGTGAACCCCGCCGAGCCGAGTTCGGCGGCCCACGTAGCCGGCATGCCGGTCCACCCCGCCATGGCCCAGCTGGGGTTATGGGCGGGGACCAGTTCCTCGCTGGCCGCACACACGTTGCCCGGCGTCACTACGTAGTCGCGGTAGCAGATGGCCAGGGAGCCACCGGAAACCAGCAGTCGGCGTGCCTCGGCAGCGGCCCGCTGGCGGTCGAACCAGTGCCAGCGCTGCCCGGCGCAGACGACGTCCCAGGCGTTCCCTGGCAGCCCAGTCTCCTCGGCCGGGGCGACCCGGTAGGCGACCTCCAGGCCACCGGCGGCGTCCGCATGCCGGGCCTCGCTGAGCATCTCCGGGGCGATGTCGACCCCGGTCACCGCGCACCCGGCGGCGGCAAAGCCCCGGGCCAGCGCGCCCGTTCCGGTCCCAAGGCCGGCAATCCGCTGCCCGGCAGCCCCACCCCCGTGGCGGCGAGCCGCGTGAACAGCTCGGCAGGGAACGGGGTCCGGTGCGCGGCATACTCGCGAGCCGTGCCGTCGAAGTCCACAGGCGCCGGGCCATGGTGACATGATCCGGGCGCCGGGAGAACCCGGCCGGGCCGGTAGAGCCACAGGCGGGACCAGGTGACACGCCAGGCACAAGTCGTCGTGATCAGCACATCTCGCCCGTGATCAAGCCACCACGCCGGGCCGGCGCGCGACGCCTAGTTTGTCGGTGGTGGCAGGCAGGCTCTTCCTATCCGCGTTGGCCAGGCAACCACCGGCCAGCGGTCCCGACAGGAGATGGCAATGCAAGCGAAGATCAGCTTCATCACCCTGGCCACAGACGATCTCGACCGATCATTGGCCTTCTACCGTGACGGCCTAGGCTGGCAGACGGAGGGCATCGTCGGCCAGGAGTTCCACGACGAGGTCACCGGTGCCGATGGAACCATCGCCTTCTTCGCCCTCGACGGAGGCCTGATGCTCGGGCTGTATGAGCGCGCCAATCTCGCCAAGGACGCCAGCCTCCCGCCCGGCCCGCCCAGCACAACTGAGTTCAGCCTGGGCATCCCCGCCGGATCGCAGGCAGAGGTCGACGAGTTGCTCGGGAAGGCCGAAGCCGCGGGTGGCACGCTGACAGCACCCGCCCATATGCGCCCGTTCGGCGTCTACTCCCGGTA
>DPMS01000684.1 GCA_003541285.1 Actinomycetota bacterium | reverse complement strand
CACGGTTTGAGGGGAACCCCGTCCCCCGGCCAGATGCCGGACGGCGCGGCCGAGGAACTTGCGGTTCTCCTTGGCCAGTATCGGCGCCTCTGGCGCAGCTTCGATCACTTTGAGGGCGGCGATCCGGTCGGCGGCGAAGTTTTCGTGGCCGCCGAGGAAATAGTCATACATCCTGGCTGCTGTAGCGACACGCGGGTTGATGCCGGATGGGATCTGCGTGTCGTCTGGCACGTTGTTCTCCTGTCTTGCCTGTTCGTTGATCCGGTCGGGGAGGCCAGGCAGTGAGACGTGGCTTGCCGAGGCCAACCGCAAGGGAGGATCGCGCACTGAGCGCGCATGGTCAATGCCAAATTGTCATAGCTGGGTTGGCATGGGGGACAATCGTGCGGCGCTCCTCAGAAACGAGAGGTAACGAGATGGTCCCTCCTCGCCATGCCGGGGAGTGATGCGGGTGCCTCAGCGTGGCTCCCGCCTCGCCGGGGCGCCGCGCACTACGCTCCAGGGAGAGTTCGCGCGAGGCTGCGGGGAAAGCCGGCCAGCCGATGTGTCGGTCTAACCCGCGTTTATGCCTGTCCCCGAGAGCTCCGTCCGAGGGGAGATTGCGGTCTTGGATTCGGTTGCTGACGTGTGGCCGGTCTTCGGTCTGCTCATCCAGACGCCCCGGCTCCGGCTGCGACTGCCACGCGAGGATGAGTTGTGCGAGCTAGCGAGAGCCGCCCGGGTCATCGCCGGTCCGGGCGAACCGCAACTCCACCTGCGGTGGATGTATGAGCCGTCGCCGGGCATGGAGCGGCAGTTCCTCCAGCGGTACTGGCGGGCCCTGGCGCACTGGAAGCCCGATAGCTGGCACTTGCCGCTGGCTATCTATCTCAACGGACGGCCGATCGGGATCCAGGACATGTGGGCGAACGATTTCCCCCGAATCCGCTCGGTCGGCACCGGGTCCTGGATCAGCCGCAGCGAGCAAGGGCACGGGTACGGCACCGAGGCGCGTACCGCTGTGCTGGAACTGGCCTTCGGGCATCTCAGCGCCGAGGAAGCATGCACCGAGTACCTCGACGGAAACCACGCTTCCGAAAGCGTGTCCCGCAAGCTGGGCTACGCCGACAACGGACAGCACTTGGTCTACCGGGAGGATACGGGGCTTACGACCGAGTACCGGCTTCGCCTCGACCGCCAGACCTGGCGGAAATACCTGGATGAGTCCCCTTGCGTCATCACTGGCATCGAGCTTTGCCTCCCGATGTTCGGACTTGACAGCAGAGAGCAAGACCAAAGGCACGTCGACGCCTGATCCGGGTTCATGCCGCTGGCGTTGGGACCTATGTTCCCCCCCAGCCGCCCGCGCGGGGGCTGGGGATGTCTGGCGGGAAGGTCAGGATGCGGTGAGTTCGACTGTGGTTTCAGCCCGGAGCGCAAAGTTGTCCTGCATGCCCTTGTCGCAGCGGGTCTCCTGGACGATGAGCCCGGCATTGACCGCAGCCAGGTATGCGTCGATTTCCTCTGGGTCAAGGCCGAGGCCGAGGCCGGGTCCTTCGAGGCGCAGGCTGGTAATTGCTCGTTCGTTCGGCTGCTGTGCCATGGATGTTTCTCCTTCTGTAGTGGGGGCGGGAGGTAGCTTGGCGGCTAGCTGGCTGAGACAGCCGCCGCAACGGTGACGTGCTGGTTGCGTTCAAGAGGGACGACGGAGCAGGTGAGCCAGCCGGGAACTACGGCATGGACTCCCGGCACAGGGGTGACGAGGAACTGCCGTCCCCAGGGCAGGCCCGGCATGGCGGTCCCGGCGCTACCGGCCCGGGGGTCGGCGAAGGCCAGGCAGCCCGATTCAGCGTGCTCGGGGGCGGGGCTGGCCGCCAGGATGGTCCACCCCGCGTAGCGGGCCTGGCAGGAGAACGCGGGCTGGTCGTAGCCTTCACGCCAGACCTGGATCTCCACCTGGCAGTCGGTGACTTCCGGTGCGCCGTCTGCGGAGGCGAGGGCGTTCATCGACGCGAGGAAATGCTCTTCCAGCGCCTGGAGGCCGGGCACGGAGCTGGGCGGGAGCGACCGGCAGCGCTCCCCGCCTGGGGCGGTGGTGGGTCCGGGATCACCGGAGATGATCCCGGACAGGTCAGCCTGGGTGATGATCAGCCCGGTCTTCCAGTAGCGGGACACGGTCCCGGTCGTGGTGATGGTGTCGGTGGTCATGACATCGCGCTCCAGGTCTTGTCGTAGGCGACGTTCCAGGCGATGCAGATTCGCAGGCTGTTGCCGCTGGCGGTGGCCTGTACCGAGTGAGGGAGCCAGCCGGGGAAGGCGACCATCCGACCGGGCACCGGCCGTATCCGCTGGACACCTGCCGATGCCTGGCGGGCGATGGCGGCTGGGCGGGGGTCCAGCAGTTGCAGGTATCCGGCGTCGCTGGCACCGCCGGGCTCGCCTGCTTCGACGTAGTACACGCCGCTCCAGGCGGAGTCGTGGTGGGTGTGCGGGCGCAGGCTGCCGCCGCTGCGGTAGACGACCGCCCACGCTTCGGCCTGGATGCCGCAGGTGACCTCCCGGGCCGCCGCGCCCAGTTCCGCCTGGGTTAGGGCCGTCACCGCGTCAGTTATCCTGGCCCTGACCCATTCAATGGCGGGGTGGTCCCAGGTCAGCAGGTTCTGGGAACTCTTGATGGCGTTGATGCCGCCGAACAACGCGGCGTCTGGGTCGGTTTTTTCCGCGTCGAGGATGATCTGCCGTAGCTGGGGGTTGTAGCGTGCGGCACCGTCGAAGTCGGCCTGGTAGACGGGGGTGCCCCAGGCCATCAGCGGGCGCGCGCGGGATCGGGCCGCAGGTTGCGGTGTTCTGGTTTCCGTGGTCAAAATGCCTCCTTCAGCCGCTGGGCGATGAGGGTTCCCGACTCGGTCAGGTCACCGCTGACCGTGCCGACCAGTTCCAGGCACCCGGTGCCATAGGCAGCCAGAGCGCGGATGCGGCCGGCCGCCCATTCGGCGGCGGTGTGCCGGTACAGGCGCACCAGCGTGGCGGCAACGTGTGCCGCGCCGAGAACCTCGGCTGGCCTGCGGTCGCGAGTCCCGGATGGCAGTGTGAGGCTGGCCGCGCCTGGGAGCTGGAGCGGCCAGATGTCCTCGATCAGGTACAGCCACTGGTGAGCCAGCTCGTGCAGCACCTGCTCGGCCAGTTCCCGGCTGGTGGCGAACGCCTCGTCGGCGAGCAGCACATGCTGGGGCCAGTCCCGGGACGACGCCGAGATCGCGCCGCCGGCGGGATACAGCCGCGCGTACCGCACGGGCAGGCCCAGCAGGAGCCGCCACGGCGGTACCCTGGCCGCGATGCCGGCGAGGGCTCTGGTGACTTGCTGCTTGCAGGCGGCGGACAGGGGCTGGGCGGGCAGCGGGGTGGAACTGGCGCTCAGCAGCAACGCCCGCGCTGGCCCGAGCCACGTTTCGGCCTGGCCGATGCCGATACTGCCGGAGAGCCCGCGCTGGCATGCGGCGGCGTGCCGGATGGCGGCCGTCATGGCCAGCAGCCGCCTAGCGGAGAAGCTGTCGTCGACGAACGGCAGGCCGTTGAGGTCCGTCAAGCCTGGCGCTGCCCCGGCCGCGGTCACGGCGCAGCCTTGGCGTGCGCTGGGGCCAGAGGCCGCGCCGACAAGTATGGGCTGGCGTCCAGGGACTGGCTGTCCAGCCCGGCGGCGATGACCGCCACCCCGGAGCGGCGGCCGGTTTGCAGGCACGGCACCGGCAGGGCAGCAGCCGGATTGAAGGCGAAATACCGTGCCGGCGGGCGGGCCATCCGTTCCAGCAGACTGGGACCGCAATCGGTGCCGTCGTAGGTGTCGAAGCTGAACCGCTCGTGGCCGATGTCGAAGTCGTGGACTAGGGCGACGGCGGAGGTCAGGGTGTCCAGTTCTGCCAGGAGCGGCCAGCGGTTTCCCCAGTGGGCATCCAGAAAGGCGAACGTCCGGTCATGCCCAGCGCACACCCGTGCCAGCATCGCGGGCGAGTCCTCGCAGGACACGGTGACGTTCGGGCAGTCCGCTAGGCGGCGCCTGGTGAACCTGCAGAACCGCGGATCAATGTCGCAGGTATAGACAGGCAGGCGGGGATAGCGGCGGGCGAGATAGGCGGTGGTGTCCCCGAGGAAGCAGCCCGTCTCGGCGATCGCGTCGCACCCGTAGCCGGTGATGAGGTCATCGGCCAGCAGGGCGACCGCGATGTCGAACCCGAACGGGCCGCCCCCGTCCGACAGCCAGCACGCGCCCGCCCGCCAGGTCCGGTAGAAAACGGCGGCTGTCCGGTCAATCTCGGCCTGCCCCATCCGGTTCCTCCTTCCGCTCGCCCGGGTCTGCGGCGAGTTGCTGATCACCGAGCGGGGAACCCTTGTTCGGTCTTCATCGCAGCCCAGTCGGCGGGCACGGGGAAGAGCGGTGATGCCTACATTCCGGCCTCAATGACATTCGCCCCCTGACAGC
>DPMS01000683.1 GCA_003541285.1 Actinomycetota bacterium | reverse complement strand
GCCACCGGCCTGCCAGACCGGCCGGAGGAACCCCGCGTCCGGCCGCAGGAGCTCCCAGCCCAGCGTCGCGAGCCCCCAGCCGGCCAGGACGGCGAGCGTGGCCAGCGCTCCCCAGACCGGCGTGATCAGCGCGGTCAGCAGAATCCGCCCGCCTGGTGCCAGCCGTGTACCACGCCTCCGCACACACGCTGCAGGCAAGCGCCATCCCCCAGAGCGCACCGGCTGGCACCGGCCCGCCGGCCACCCAGCCCCGGATCGCCCGGGGCAGCCCCGTTACCGCCCTCGTCATGGTCATGACGGCCCTCCGCACCTGCCATCGGCCGCGGATGGGCGGCTGGTGGCGAGCGGCCGGTGGCGAGTCCGGCCTGAGCAATCCGTACCCCGTCCGGACATGACCTACCGCCAGGCTGGCCCAGGTAGAGTCCGCGTCATGCGGACGGTCGCTGTTGTGCTCGCAGGCGGTTCGGGTGATCGGTTCGGCCCTGGGATCCCCAAGCAGTTGCTGCCGCTAGCCGGCCAGGCACTGATCGAGCACTCCGTCGCCGCGTTCGAGCAGGCGCCGGGGGTGGACTCCATCCTGGTAGTCATGGCCGCGGGCTACACCCAGCAGGCGTCGAGCCTGCTGGCGGGCGGGAAATACAGCAAGCTCACAGGGATCATCGAAGGCGGCGCGAGCCGCACGGAGTCCACTAGGCGGGCGATTGCCGAACTCGGCGGCACCGAATGCGACGTGCTCTTCCACGACGCGGCCCGTCCCCTGGTCAGCCAGCAGACCATCGCCGACTGCGTGGCCGCCCTCGCCGTCCACCGGGCGGTCGGGGTGGCCGTCCCCTCGTCCGACACGATCGCTGTGATCGCCAATGGGGTGATGACGGCCATGCCCCGGCGGGACACCTTGGTCCGGTGCCAGACCCCGCAGGGCTTCCGGCTGTCGGTGATCCGCCGCGCCTATCAGCGCGCCGACGCCGACCCGGGATTCGCCGAGCTGCCGGCGACCGATGATTGCGGGATCGTGCTCCGCTATCTGCCGGAGGTGGCCGTGCAGGTGGTGGCGGGCAGCGAGCGCAACATCAAGATCACCTATCCACGCGACCTGGCTGTGGCTGAGGCCCTTCTCCGGTCCTGACCGACGCGCCTGCGGCGGCACCAGCGGCCGGTCTCCCCGATACAGGTCACAACCTGCTGATCCGGGGCAGAATACCCAGTTTTGCCGGATTATTGAGGTAATCGATGCAATCATGACACCTCATCTACGTTCACCGGCGATGCCGCGGTCGCCCGGGCGGGGGCGAGGGCCGCCGGGCCCGACGTCTGCCGGGAGGTGTGGGCTCAGGTGGCCAGGCTCAGCGTGGTGGTGCCCTTCTACAACGTGGAGGACTACTTCGAGGCAGCGCTGGAATCGATCGCGCGCCAGACTCTCAGTGACCTTGAGGTCATCCTGGTTGACGACGGCTCTGCCGACGGGAGCACGCTCATCGCGAAGAGCTACGTCTCCCGGGACCCGCGATTCCACCTCCTGCAGCAGGAGAACGCGGGCCTCGGGCCGGCCCGCAATGCCGGGGCCCGCCACGCGACCGGCCAGTACCTCGCCTTCGCCGACAGTGACGACCTGGTGAGCCCGCACGCCTACGCCCTGCTCACCGGATCGCTGGACAAGACGGGCTCGGACATCGCGACCGGGGCGGTCAGGCGCCTTACCGCAGTCGGGCCGACACCGTCCAGGCTGCACGAGGGGCCGTTCCGCAAGACGGTGCTGCGCACGCACGTGTCCCGGTTCCCAGCCCTGATGCAGGATCGCGGCGCCTGGAACAAGGTGTACCGGCGCCCGTTCTGGGATGCCCATGGCTTCGAGTTCCCCCGGGGTGTCTACGAGGACGCACCGGTGACGGTCCGGGCGCACGTGCTGGCCTCATCGGTGGACGTGTTCGAGGACGTGGTCTACTACTGGCGGCTCCGCGACTCCGGCGGGCTGTCCATCACCGAGCGCTACCGCGAGCTCGCCAACATCGAGTACCGGATGGGCACCGTCCGTGACGTGGGCGGTTTCCTCGCAGCAAGCGCCCCCGCCCTCAAGCCGGCCTATGACCGATCAGTGCTGATGAGCGACATCCGCCTGCTGGTCCAGGCATTCGAGTACGCCACCGACGAGGACCGGGCACGGATCGCCGAGCTCGCGGCCGGCTACCTGGACACCGTGGACGCCTCGGTCTACGGCACCGTCCCGATGCCCGACCGCCTGCGCGGGTACCTTCTCGGGCAGCGGAAGCTGCCGGAATTGCTGGAGGTGCTGCGCTTCGAGCGCCGTGGCGAGGCGGCCGGCTCTGCGGTGGCGCGGCGTGCAGCCGGACAAGCCCGGTGGTGCGCTCGTTACCCCTTCTTCGGCGATGCTGGCCACGGCATTCCCGACGATATGTACGACATCACCAGTGAGATGACGCTCAACGCCTGCGTGGACGGTGTCGGCTGGCATGGGCGCAAGCTTCGCATCGAAGGCCACGCGTACATCCACCGCGTCAGTTCCGCCACCCCGTCGCAGTGCCGGATCCAGGTCATGCTGCACAACAGCAGGACCCGCCGGACCATCCGGCTGCCGGTCACCCGGGTGTCCCGTCCCGACGTCACGGCAGGCTCAGAGCAGGCCGCCGTCAGCTATGAGTGGTCGGGCTTCGCCGTCGAGATCTCCGCCCGCCGCCTGGCCACGTTGCCCGGTGTCTGGCGTGGGGCGGACTGGGAACTGCGGGTCGGGGTCAGCGGCGATGGCTTCCAGCTGGAAGGCCCGGTCACCGCCGTGCTGCCAGGCTCGGCGCAATGGCCCGAGGGCCGCTGGGTCAGCAGCGACGTGTGGCTGCAACCCGCCCCCGAGCACGATGGACGGTTCGTGATCCGGGGCCAGCAGGCCCGGGCTTATGTGACCGCCTGCACAGCGAGCGAGGACACGCTCGAAATCGAGGGCTGGGCCAGCCACCCGCTCACCGCCGCCACGAGAGTGGTGGCCAGCCGGCGCCAGGGCGGTGTGGCGGCAGTCCGGGTCCCAGCGGAGCCCGTACCTGCCCCCGGTCGCGGCCAGGAGGGGGACGGGCCCAGGGGCAGGCACTCGTTCCGCGCCCAGATTCCGGTGGGCGCACTGATCCGCCCGCAGGACGCCAGCAGCCCGATCCACCGGATGCTTCCCGTCCACGACGAGTTCACCTGGGATGTCTCCCTCAACCCCGGCGAGGAGGGCGCCACCTCCAGGCTGTCCATCGCCGCCGTCAAGGCTGGCGCGCGGGTGGCGCACCGCGGCCGGGAGGTCACCGCGTTCGCGACCCATTTCGGCTCCTTCTCGCTCCTGGAGCGGACCCTGCGGCCGGTCGTCACCAGCCTGGAGTGGACCGCCGATCAGCGCCTGGTCCTGCGCGGCGACTACGCAGGCGGGTGGCAGGACCGGCCGTCCGGGCTGATCCTCCGTCATGTCAGGTCGGGCCGTCAGCACTCGCTGCCACTGCGGTGGGAAGACAGGACCTTCACCACCGAGTTCGCTCCTGGCCCGGCCTCCGGCCTGGCCACGAGCGCCGGGCCGGGAAACCCCATCCCGCTGGCCAACGGTGACTGGCATGTGCTGGCGCCCACACCGGCGGCCGGGGCCGAAGTGGCAGTGGCGCTGGACCGGCGGCTGCTCGCCGGCCTGCCCGGCTATCACCGGATGGGCGTGCACGCGGTGGAGGCGCGGCCCTACAACACCGATGCCCTGAGGCTGCACGTGCGCCTGGACCGCGCGGACGACGAGCGCGGGCCCTTCGCGGCCGGGCAGCTGACCAAGCAGTACTATCCTCGGGCCCGCGCCGAGCCGCTGCGCGAACTCGCCGTGTTCGACTGCTTCGGCGGCCGGACCTACGCCTGCAATCCGCGGGCGATCCACGACGAACTGCGCCGTGTCCGCCCCGGCCTCGAATGTGCCTGGGTGACCAGGGACCTCCAGTTCGGCGTGCCCGAGGGAACCCGCCTTGTTCCCGCCGGCAGCCGCCCGCACTTCGAAGCGCTCGCCCAGGCCCGCTACGTGATCGTGAACGACGAACTGCCGCACTGGTTCCGCCGCCGCGAGGGGCAGACCTGCCTGCAGACCTGGCATGGGACGCCGCTGAAGCGGATCGGGCTCGACATCGCCCAGCCCCAGTTCGAAACCGGGCTGGTCTACGCCGACGTACTCCGGCAGGCCGCCGCCAACTGGGACCTGCTGCTGTCCCCGAACGCGTTCAGCACGCCTGTTCTCCGGCGTGCGCTCGGCTACGACGGCGAGGTGCTGGAAACCGGCTACCCGCGCAACGACGCCCTGCACCAGCCCGGCCGCGACGAGCGCGCCGCTGTCATCCGCGGCCGGCTGGGCCTGCCCGCCGGCAAGCGGATCGTGCTCTACGCCCCGACCTGGCGTGACAATGCCGCCCGGCCATCGGGCGGCGGCTACGGGTTCGACCTCCACCTGGACCTGCAGGCGATGGCCGACGCCCTCGGCGACGACCACGTCCTGCTGCTGCGGCTGCACACCAACGCCAGCAACAGCCCCGCCGCCAACATCGCCAGCGGGTTCGTGACCCCGGTCACCTGCTACCCGGACGTCACCGACCTCCTGCTGATCAGCGACGTCCTGGTGACGGACTACTCCTCCATCATGTTCGACTTCGCCGGCACCGGCCGCCCGATCCTCTTCTACACCTACGACCTGGCGGACTACCGCGACAACGTGCGCGGTTTCTACTTCGATTTCGAATCGCAGGCGCCTGGCCCGCTGCTGACCACCACCGCCGACGTCATCGGCGCGCTGCGCGATCTGCCCGCCGTCCGGCGCACGTACCAGGCCGCCTACCAGGCATTCGCCGGGACCTACTGCGCCCTCGACGACGGCCAGGCGGCCGCCCGCGCCGTGCGCAGGCTACTGGGCAGCCGATAGCCGCCGGATGCTCGCCCGGCTGACGGGGATGAGGTCACGCGGGCTGGTGAGGAACCCAAGCCCCCAGCACATGTGCATGGTGAGCAGGGCCACCGGGAGCCTGACGAGCGCGCCGGCGGTCAGCTTGCGACCTGCCATGCCGGTCACCACACCGAGCCCGGCCAGGTAGGCGGCGGGGACGGCGAATCCCAGCATCAGCCCGCCGAGCCCGGAGACCACCGTCCCGGCCAGGCCGGCCGCCAGCCCGGCGATGATGGCGAGCAGCGTGAGCGGTGCCGCCAGGTAACGCAGGCTGATCGTGCCCGCGTGCTGCCGGCTGACCACCCGACGCCACCGGCCGTAGTGGAAATACTGCCTGGCAAGGGCCGCCACGGTAGCGCGCGGGCGGTACGTGACCCGTAGCTTGGGCTCGAACCAGATCAGCCCGCCCGCCTCGCGGATCCGGTGGTTCATCTCCCAGTCCTCGGCCACCTGGTAGCTCTCGTCGTAGCCACCCACCTGTTCCAGTGCGGTCCGCCGGTATACGCCCAGGTAAACGCTGTCAGTAGGCCCGGCTCGCCCACCAGTGTGGAAGCGGGCGTTGCCGACCCCTGCCGGGGAGGTCATGGCATAAGCCACTGCCTGCTGGAACGGGGTCACGCCCTCGGCGGCCATGACGCCGCCCACATCGTCCGCCCCCGTCTCCTGCAAGGTCCTGACCGCCTGCATCAGGTACCCGGGCGGAATCAGGCAGTGCCCATCCACGCGGGCCACGATCGGGTAACGCGAAGCCTTGATCGCCAGGTTGTTCGCGGCCGGAATGTCTCCGGTGGGGTTGGGCATCACGGTGACACGAGGGTCGCTCTCCGCCAGGCGTTGTGCGATCTCGTGGGTGGCATCGCGGGACGGGCCTACCGCGAGCATCACCTCGATCCCGGCCGGGTACTCCTGGGCGAGCACGTGACCAACCGCCTCGGCCAGGTGCCGCTGCTCATTGCGCACCGGCATGATCACTGAGACCGGTGTGCGGGTAGTTATGGCGGCCGGGTACGAATTGTCGGCTGCGCGCAATGAAGCGTTCATGTTGCGGTCACGGTACCGCGCCGAGGGCCGCACCGTGACCGCAACCTGCCAGGTAAGCGCGTTTTGCCTACTGGCTACACGTTGTCGTTACTGAACTACAGTCCGGAGTCCTCCAGCATCTCGGTCACCAGCGCGGCGATCGGGGACCGCTCGGAACGGACCAGGGTCACGTGCGCGAACAGCGGGTGGCCCTTGAGTTTCTCGATCACCGCCACCACGCCGTCGTGCCTGCCCACCCGCAGGTTGTCACGCTGTGCGATGTCATGGGTGAGCACTACCCGCGAGCCCGCACCGATCCGCGACAGCACAGTGAGCAGCACACCGCGCTCCAGCGACTGCGCCTCGTCCACGATCACGAACGAGTCGTGCAGCGAACGGCCCCGGATGTGGGTGAGCGGCAGCACCTCGAACATGTCCCTGGCCAGCACCTCGTCGATGACGTCCTGGGTCGTCACGGCGGACAGGGTGTCGTAGACCGCCTGTGCCCACGGATTCATCTTGTCCGCCTCTGAGCCCGGCAGGTACCCGAGTTCCTGGCCGCCCACCGCGTACAGCGGGCGGAACACCACCACCTTCCGGTGCTGGCGCCGGTCCATCACCGCCTCCAGGCCTGAGCACAGCGCGAGGGCGGATTTGCCGGTGCCAGCCCGCCCGCCCAGCGAGATGATCCCGATGTCGGGATCGAGCAGCAGATCGAGCGCGACCCGTTGTTCAGCGCTGCGGCCCCGCAGCCCGAATGCCTCCCGGTCGCCCCGGACCAGCTTGACCGACTTGTCCGGCAGGACCCGGCCGAGCGCGCTGCACCCCCCGACCGAGCCCGCGGAGAGCACCAGCCCGGTGTGACAGGGCAGTTCCCGGGCGGCCGGCAGGTCAAGCTTCCCGGTCTCGTACAGCTCGTCGATCTCGGCACCGGTGAGGTCGAGTTCGGCCATCCCGGTCCAGCCGGAGTCGGGAGGCAGTTCAGCGCGGTACTCCTGGGCGGTCAGCCCGATGGATGCCGCCTTCACCCGCAGCGGCAGATCCTTGCTGACCAGGACCACGTCGTCCCCTTCGGCAGCAAGACTGCACGCGACCGACAGTATGCGCGTGTCGTTGTCACCGAGCCGGAAGCCGGGCGGCAGCACCTGCGGGTCGGCATGGTTCAGCTCGACCCGGACGGTCCCGCCCAGGTCACCGACCGGCAGGTCGGCGTCGAGCCGCCCGTATTCGATCCGCAGGTCGTCCAGATGCCGCAGGGCCTGGCGGGCGAAGTAACCCAGTTCGGGATGGTGGCGTTTGGCCTCCAGTTCGGTGATGACCACGACGGGCAGGACCACGCGATGCTCAGCGAACCGGCCGATGGCCGCCGGGTCGGCAAGCAGGACGCTGGTGTCCAGGACATACGTGCGCCGGGAGCTGGCTGCTCCGGTGCTGTCGGTGTCGCTGCGGGTGCTGCTTTGCCGCGATGAGCGGCGGCGGACAGAAGAACTGGCCACTCGTTCTCCCTTGGGCGCCGGGGTAGGCGCCGCGTTTGGACACAGTCGTGTCGATGAGACCGGGACCGGCCCGCGAAAGGCCGGTCGCCGGCCCTTCGCTCGTCTCGCCTGTGTGCCAGGACAACAAGCTCGAGGATGTCGAGGGCCTTCCCGGCGGGCGGCGACGCACCGCCCATCCAGCTCTGACGGTACCCGTGGGGGACGCGTCCCGGAAGTACCTGTGCGATGCGTCACACTCCGGGCGGGTCCCAGGAGATCAGGAGCCGATCCGCCGGTGCCGCGCGGCGTACGAGCGCAGGGCGCGCAGGAAGTCGACCCGGCGGAAGGCGGGCCAGTAGGCGTCGCAGAAGTAGTACTCCGAGTGCACGCTCTGCCAGAGCATGAACCCGCCCAGGCGCTGCTCCCCCGAGGTCCTGATCACCAGGTCGGGGTCGGGCAGGCCCGCCGTGTAGAGATGGTCGGCAATGTGTTCCACGTCGAGGATCTCGGCCAGTTCCTCGATGGTGGTGCCC
Source organism: Actinomycetota bacterium (assembly GCA_003541285.1). Lineage (GTDB taxonomy): Bacteria > Actinomycetota > Actinomycetes > Streptosporangiales > Streptosporangiaceae > UBA9676. The sequence goes on along the minus strand of DPMS01000683.1, from coordinate 3,601 downwards.
TTGGTGGCGTGGTCGTGCAGCAGCGAGCGGACAGCGTCCGCGATCTCGCGCCTGCCGCCGTAGCCGACCGCCACGTTCACCAGCAGCCCCGGGTTGGCCGCCGTGGCCTCGGCGGCGTCCTTGAGGATCTGGGCCGTCTCCACCGGCAGCAGGTCGAGCGCCCCCACCGGCTTGACGTGCCAGCCCTGTGCGACCAGTTCCCGCACGGTGCTCTCGATGATCCGCAGCAGGGCTTCGACCTCGGCGGACGGGCGGGCGAGGTTGTCGGTGGAAAGCAGCCAGAGAGTGACCACCTCGACACCGGCCTGACGGCACCAGCCGATCAGTTCGAAGATGTGGTCGGCGCCCTTCTGGTGGCCGTCACTGACGTCAGCGAGGCCCGCCCACCGGGCCCACCTCCGGTTGCCGTCGAGGATCACCCCGACGTGCCGGGGAATCGAAAGCCCGGCCAGCGACGCTTCCAGCCTCCGCTCATACAGCCGGTAGACGAGATCGCGAAACCCCATCCGCACCCTCTCTCCGCTCTGCCATCCTGCCGCCGGACCATTGCCACCGTGTGCTGCCTGCGACCGCCGTGACGGGGCCGGATCCGCGGCTAGCACCTGGGTGAGGGCCCTGACGCTGGGCGGGCTGAGGCGGGCGGGGCCGCGTCGCCTGCCTCCCTGAGCACCGTATCCAAGGATGTCATCGATCGGGCCGGGAACGTGACAGCTCACGTCCCGGCGGCCGGCCCGCCTGGTGGGCTTTGGCCAGCACCGACCATCGTGCCATGTCAGGAACCCCTGCCCTGCGCCAGGGTTACTCATGGCCAGATGGCCAACGGCTCTCAAGCCCCGGTACGCGGCCGGGGCTTGAGAGCCGTTATGCCAGACGTCCGGCGGGTCAGCCGATCGACTTGACGATGGCCTCGTCGAGGCCGGTGAAAGACGTCAGGTACGCCCGGCGCTCCCGCTTCATCCGGGTCACCATCGCCTCGTATTCGCCTATCCGGCCCTGCCGCTCGTACAGCCGGCGCGGCTGGAGGAGTTCGATGTCCCCGACCCCGGGAACCGCTTCGGCGATCTCGTACCCGAAGTCAGGGTCGGTGGTCCAGGTGATCGTGTCCTCCACGATCGCCTGCACGATGGCGGACGAGTCAGGGATGGTGAGCTTCTTGGATCCTTCGTGCTCGTCACCGCCGCCCACGCGGCCGGTGTTGAGCACGAACACCTTCAGCTCGTGGCTGTCGAGCAGTTCCAGCATCCGGTTGCCCATGTCGGACATGTCGCGCGGGAAGAACGGGTTGGTGCCGGGGACGCGCAGGAACTTGCCCTCTTCTTCCTTGCCACCCGCGGATGTGCCGGTGGTCTCGCCCAGCATGAAGTAGGCCGCGGCCTGGGCGCGGTCCAGGCGGGCCACCCCGGGGACGATGTTCTCGTTCCGGTTGAGGATGAGCAGGAACTCGGCGGGCGGGATCTCGTTGGCCGCCCACGGGTCCACGTAGGAGAACGGCCAGGTAGTGCGGCCGTTCTTGGTGTAGGAGGTGTCGAAGAAGTCCACCGTCCCCGTCTCGTCCACCGAGACGTTCTCCAGGTAGGCGTCCGGCTTGGTGGTCGCGTGGTAGATGGCCGGCTCGAACTCGGGATCCAGCCCGAAGGTCTTGGCGAAGCAGCCGTTCTCGGTGGCGTGGACCTGGCCACCGGGCATGAGCGCGATGAAGTCGTCCTGGGCGGGCTTGCTGCCCAGCTGGGTGGTGAAGGTGGTCGTCGTCTTGCCGGTCCCCGACAGGCCGACGATCAGCAGCGCCCGGGCCCGCCCGCCGATGTCGGGCATGACCTTGCATCCGGCGTGCAGTGCGAGCCCGCCGCGGTTGAACACGATGTTGTTCCACATCCGCAGGCCGCCCTTCTTCGACTCACCGAAGTAGTCGGAGTTCAGCACGCGGGTGATGTTGCTGTTGAGGTCAACGGCAATGACGCGGTCGTCCGGGTAGCCCGCAGCAGGCAGATTCGGTGTGTAGATGACGGTGGTGTCCGGCTCCCAGGTCGCCGGGTCGTAGTCATCGCCGACCGGGTAGTACAGCTGCCGCTGCATGCCAGCCACGTTCGCGTTGGCCGCTTCCATGATCAGCCGCCCCCGGGTGCGGAACTCCGGATCCGCTCCGATGTAGCCGTCCACGACCACCATGTGGCTGTCGGCGATGTAGGCCTCCTGCATCGCCGCGATGCGGTCGAATTCCGTCCGAGTCATCGTTTGCCTGGTGGCATTGGTCGAGTCCTCGACGATGTAGGTCGACCTTGTGCTGCGGGAGTCCACCTTCGCCTTCACCGCCACATTGCCAAACTGAGTGACCACAGCGTTCGGCATTTTCTCCGCTAGCTCGCGAAGACGCTCCGCGGTTGGATTCCACTCCACCTTTGCCGCGTTTACTTCGTGCGCCACGTGATCCTCCTCCTGGGCGCGCCTCTCGCACGCTCCACCCGGGCCTGCCTGCCGCCGCGCACGGGTCATCAGCACCCTGCGCTGCGGGATCTGGGGAATGTACCCAGGCGTGGCCCGATCAATTGCGGCCGGCAGGGCAGTTCTGCCTCGCCACGGCGTGACACGGCCGGGGCGATGCCCGGCCGACCGCGCTGTTACCGGGGCACGGAGCGGCTGGATGCTTTGGGAGAAGGGGGAAACAATCGTCCGGCCTGGCAAGGGAAAACCCACATTCGCGGTTGCCGGACGCCACCGGAGGCGTTTTCAGGAGCCTTTGGTTTAGACCTTTGGTTTAAACCGCTGGCGGCATTGTGAAGCTGGTCACGCGCGCGGACCCTCCGCCCGCACCTGCTCGACACGGTGAAGTGCCTCCCGCAAGTCGGACAGCCAGGAGTCCTCGTGCTCGCCGACGAGACGCACGCACCAGGCGAGCGCGTCGCTACGGCTGCGGGCCACCCCGGCGTCCACCAGCGTGTCGAGCACCCGCCGCTCAGACTGGCGGAGCCGGGTCATCACCGGGACCGAGAGTGTGGTGAACATCACTTTCCGGTTCTCGCAGACCACGCCCCAGGACACCTTGCGGCCGAACGTGTGCTCTGCCTCCCGGGCGATCTCGATCCGCGCGTCGCGGGTCTCCTCCCGGAACCGCCGGCTGCGGCCAAGAGCCATGGCGTCGGTCTCGGCCTCCGACCGTGCCGCCGAACCCTCGCTCACCGTGGTCGCCTCGGCGCCCTCAGCGTCAGTGCCTGTCCTTGCCTGTTCCGCTCCCGCGGGCGCCGCCGACGGCAGGTGCCCGATGATCGTGATCTCCTCCCGGTCGACCAGGATCTCCGGTGCGGCTGTGAACCAGGTGTCAGGCAGGCGGCCGGTGAACCAGCCCCGTATCTGCTCAACTTGATGACCCTGCGAGCCCCGCTTCTCTGTACTCATGTAATTATGATTACATACTGTTTGCGCCGGAGCAATCCCTGCCCGGGCCGCCCCGTCCTCCCGCGCCGTGGCCGATCCGGTCGAATATGTGCGGGCGCTGGGCGTGAAGCTGGATGTCCGGCTCCGCCCGCGCGAGGAAGCCGGACGGCTACATGACATGAGCCGCAAGACCAACCAGTTCAATCTGGCTATTGCGAGGCTCGATCCCGAT
>DPMS01000575.1 GCA_003541285.1 Actinomycetota bacterium | reverse complement strand
GCACGGGTGGTAGCAGACCCGGCCGTGGATGGCGGGCAGCGGATTGTCGGCGACCAGCTGCCGCCACGCCTGTTCGTGCTGGCCGGCCTGGCTGAAACCCAGCCAGGCCTGGATGTTCTCCCCGGCCGGGCAGCCAGCGTTGCAGGGCGGCAGCAGGTCCAGGTAGACCGGCCGCCGGGTGCGGACCGGGCCGGCCCTGGCCGCGCCGTGCAGCAGGTCGGGCAGTGGGGTCAGGTCGCGGGGCGGGTGAGTCATGGGGCCGTCTCCAGGTGCGGTCGGCCCGCCGGGTCCGCGGCGTGCCGTGAGCAGGTGCGTGATCGGGTCGGCTGGGTTGACATACTCGTCAGGTTACGCTGCGTAATCAACTGGTGGCTTGAAGTGGTTCGGCACCTCGCGATCGCGGGAGGAATGCCAGGTGCGCCGGGCAGAGGGACATGAGTGATCCGCACGGTTCCAGGGTGCACGTGCCTTCGTCACCCCGGGCAGGGCCGAAGGACCCCCGGCAGCCTGCGACCGTCCCTGGCCGAACCTTCCGGGGAGTCCGCGGGCGGCTCTCCACCGGGCCACGTCGCGGTAGCCGGCTTGGTGCGCAGGGAGCGTGGTCGATCTGGGCTGCTATCACGACCCGAATCGTCCACGTCCGCGGTAAGCCGGCCCGCTGCCAGGCGGGCCGTGGGCAGTAGGGGCTGCTATTCCGACCCGGAAAGACCACGTCCGCCGGTCCCGGCGCGCCGGGTGATCGATCCGGGCTGTCATCAGCCCAAAATGACCACGTCCCGGCAGAACCCCGTCCCAAGGCGCAGTGGGATGTGGTCAGCAAGGTCCGTCATGTCGGCGGCCCGGCCCCGCGGGGCACCTGCGCCGGGAGTCTAAGCCTCGCCGCCAGGTACCGCTCCGGGGTGGACAGGTGAGTGCGGTGTGCACGGTGGCTGGGTCACGCCGAGATGTCTGGGCTGATGACGTCTTCGATGGCTGCGCGCAGTTCGGTGGCGGTGGGCGCGTGGACGGCGATGGCTGGACACCACGCGGTCCACTGACCGTCGCGGTACTCGATTCCCCAGCACGAAACGCAGTCAGGGCAAGGTGAGTCCTGCCACCCGGTGGGCGCCTGATTATGGGCGGACTGGGGGACCGGCTGTTATCCGGTCACGGATTCCGGCCATTCGGCCGGGACCATCGTGGGGCATCTCCCAGCGGGTCTCCAGCCACCAGGTGCAGCCAGCCCCGGCCCAGGGGGTGACCTGCGCCGAAGCTGCCGCCGGGTCGTCGGCCGGGGTCTCACCCTCCGCCACCATGTCCAGGTCCGGTGATGCTCCCTGGCCCGTCAGCCAGTCCCGCGCGGCACGCGCGTCATCGGGCGTGGCCGCCCGGCCGCTGAGCGAGTACTGCGGGATGATGCCGTCGCACCGCAGCACCCGGCGCATCGACTTCGGCCGCGGCCAGACCCCGACCACCCAGACCGGGATCTTGTCCTGGGCCGGCCGCGCCGCCCGGGCCAGGTCGTCGCGATCGCACTCGTACTGGTAGTGCCGCCCCTGGTAGCTCCGTCCCCCGGCCCACAGGTGGTGGATCAGGTCGATCCCCTCGTCGAGGCACTCGGCGCGCTCGCGGATACCGGTGACTTCACCGGTGGCGGGCAGGCCGGTGCCGATCGCGCCGATGCCGACGGCCAGGATCGCCCGCCCACCGGAGATCTGGTCCAGCGTTGCCACCTGGCTGGCGACCTTCCATGGCCGGCGCCACGGCAGCGGGGTCAGCATGGTGCCGAGCCTGATGCGTGAGGTCCGCGCGGCGATCGCGGCCAGCAGTGTCCACGCGTCCACCCCATAGCCGGCTTCCCAGACGAACACGCCGTCCCAGCCGGCCCGCTCGGCCAGCAGTGCCTGCGCAAGCTGCTCGGTCGCGGTCCCGCCGGGAAGGACCACGCCTGCCCGCATCCGATATCCGTTCATGGCCAGGTCTTACCAGAGCCCACCGACATCCGGTCGCCCCCTGCCCGGGCTGGACCGGTGCCCGCGCCCGGGAGATGGCCGGTCAGCCGTTCACTATCTGGCTGAGGGTAACCAGCTGGCTGCCCGACGGTGGTGGCATGAGGATGGCNNGGACCCTGCCGGGCCACGTAGCCGCTAGCCCCGCCGGTCACGTCCACTAGCTTCCAGGCGGGCGTGCCGTTGATGATGGCAGTTCCCGCATAGCGGAAGGTCGCGTTCGTATTCATCGAGCCGAAGAACTTGTCCATGCTGATCGCGCCGGTGAGAGCCTGTGCGCTCTTGGCAGGGAGCTTGACCCATTTCCCGCACACCCGCGCGCTCTGGTGAGCCTGCGGCCTGCCGCAGCCGCATGACCCGGGCGGCATGACCCGGGCGGCATGGCGGATACGGCCAGTGCCGGCTGACCTAGGTGGCAGCCCGGCTCAGAAGTGCATCACCTGGCTGAGGTCGACGACCTGGCTGGCGGGCGGCGGGGGTGGGATGTTAGCGCTGTTCCACTGCGTGAAGTCAACATGGTTTGACCCCTGCACCAGCCGCAGCGGGTAGGGCTGGCCCGTGGCCGCCACGTAGGCGGTGCCCTGGCCGGCAACGCGCATCTCCCAGGCGGGCTGGCCGTTCACCGTCACCGTCTGGACATAGCTCCAGGCCGGCAAGGTACTCGACTGGCCCACCAGATCCGACCAGCCGATGCCGCTGAGCATGCCCCGCGCCTCCTTGGCGGGCATTTTGAGGTACTTACCGCACATGAGCGAGCAGGCGGCCGATGGCAGGCCCTCCGCTTTCAGGGCCTCAGCCGTCAGTTTGATGTACGTCTGTCCCTGCGTCACCAGGACCGTGACGGGCGCATTGTTCAGGGATATCTGCCCGGACATCTCGCCGTCCCGGGTCATGCTCAGATCCAGCGCGGCCAGGGTGCTTCCCTGCAGTACCTCCGCCGAGATATGGACGCTCGTGGCCTTCGCCACGGCGTCAGTCGTCTGCTTGGCGAGCGCCGTCGCGCTGGGAGGCGGCCCGGCCGCAGCCGGCGCCCCCGACGGGGCTGGCGAACCCGACGAGGCTGGCGAACCCGAAACGGATCCGCCACCGCCGCAGCCCGCGACGACTACAGCTGCCAGGGTGACGGCAGGTATGAGCAAACCTGCTCTCTTCACTGCTCCCCCTTGCTGCCGGCCGTTGGCCACGGCAGCCGGCAGAATCCCTGGTTGCCCGCGGCGGGGCAAGCGCGGCAGATACGCCGGATGCCCAGAAGGCCCTTTTACCCACTGTAGACGGGCCAATCCGGGCGGTTGCCACGCACCCTCTCACCGGCCCCCCGGCAGGGTGACGCTCCGGACAGGAGGCGGCTACCCGGGAGCGCCGGGCACCGGCGGCCTGCAAAGCGCTGACTGGCGGTCCCGGACGCTGGAAACTGGTCTTATGGTCAGCACCGTGCGGGCAGCGGTCCGGGTGGAAGGGATCGTGCAGGGAGTGGGGTTCCGCCCCTTCGTGTACTCCCTGGCCGCCCGGCTGGGCCTGGCCGGCTGGGTTGGCAACGACGCCGATGGCGTGTTCGCGGAAGTGGAGGGCACACCGGAGTCCGTTGAGCGGTTCCTTGGTCTGCTGGAGACGGACGCGCCCCCGCTGGCCCGGGTGGCCAGAGTGACTGCGACCACGATGTCCCCCAACGGGGCATCGGGGTTCTCCATCGTCGCCAGTGACCCCACCGGCCGCCGCCGGGCACTGGTCGCACCGGACAGCGCCACCTGCGACGACTGCCTGGCCGAACTGGCGGATCCGGCGGACAGGCGGTTCGGCTACCCCTTCATCAACTGCACCAACTGCGGGCCCCGGTTCACCATCGTGACCGGAGTCCCCTATGACCGGCCGCAGACCACGATGGCGTCGTTCACCATGTGCGCGGCCTGCGAGGTGGAATACCACGACCCGGCCGACCGGCGGTTCCACGCCCAGCCGGCCTGCTGCCCGGCATGCGGGCCCCGGCTGCGCCTGCTCGATGCCGCAGGCGCGGATGTGGCGGGGGAGCCGCTGGCCGAGGCGGCGCGGCGGCTGGCTCAGGGCCAGGTGATCGCGGTCAAGGGACTGGGCGGGTATCACCTGGCGGTGGACGCGGGTTGTGAGGCAGCCGCGTCGGCGCTGCGGGCGCGTAAGCACCGGGAGGACAAGCCGTTCGCGCTCATGGCCGCCGACGTCGCGGCCGCCCGCGAACTGTGTGAGGTGGACGAGGTGGGCCAGGCTCTGCTGGCCAGTCCACGGCGGCCGGTGGTGCTGCTGCCGCGCCGGGCCGGCGCACCGGTCGCGGGGGCTGTCGCACCGGGCAACCGCCAGCTGGGGATCATGCTCCCCTACACCCCGCTGCATCACCTGCTGGTCCGGGAGACCGGTCGGCCTATCGTTCTGACCAGTGGAAACGTCTCCGATGAGCCGATCGCCTACGCCGACGCCGACGCGCTCGCGCGGCTGGCGGGCATCGCGGACGCCTTCCTGACCCACGACCGGGCGATCCACATCCGGACCGACGACTCCGTCGTGCGGCCACTGCGGGGCGGGGCGGCGGTGCTGCGCCGTTCCCGCGGGTATGCTCCCGAGCCGGTCACCGTCACCGCTGCGTTTCCCCGGCCGGTGCTGGCCTGCGGAGCGGAGCTGAAGAACACGTTCTGCCTGGCAGCGCAATCCCGGGCGTTCATCTCGCATCACATCGGCGACCTGGAGAACTACCAGACCTTGCGGTCCTTCACCGAGGGCATCGCGCACTTCCGGCGGCTGTTCGATACCGAACCGGAGGTGGTCGCCTACGACCTTCACCCGGAGTACCTGTCTACCAAGTACGCACTGGACCTCGACGGCGTTGACCTCGTGGGGGTCCAGCACCATCATGCGCACATCGCATCCTGCCTCGCCGACAATGACGAGCAGGGCCCGGTCATCGGGGTGGCCTTCGACGGCACCGGGTTCGGCACCGACGGCACCATCTGGGGCGGTGAGTTCCTGCTCGCTGACCTGGCCAGTTTCGAGCGGGCCGGGCACCTGGATCCGGTGCCGATGCCGGGCGGCGTGGCCGCGATCCGGCAGCCATGGCGGATGGCAGCCGCCTACCTGGACGCTGCGTACGGCGATGGCCTGCCAGACGGGCTGGCGGTCGCGCAGCGCAACGCCGGGCGGTGGCCGGAGGTGGTCGCGATGGCGCGGCGGGGAATCAACGCGCCGCTGACCTCCAGCGCCGGGCGGCTGTTCGACGCGGTCGCCGCCCTGCTCGGGGTGCGGGACGAGATCAACTACGAGGGGCAGGCCGCGATCGAGCTAGAACAGTGGGCCGATGCGTCCGAACCCGGCGCCTACCCGGCGGCCATCACCGGCGGCAGCCCGCTGCGGGTGCGTGGGGCCGACCTGGTGCGGGCCGCTGCCGGGGACCTGCTGGCCGGCGCGGGGCCGGGTGCGGTCGCCGCCCGGTTCCACCGCGGCATGGCGGCTGTCATCACGCAGGTGTGCGGGCTGCTGCGGGAGCGGTCAGGGCTGGGCGCGGTGGCCCTGTCGGGCGGGGTGTTCCAGAACCTGCTCCTGCTGGAGACGGTGGCCGGGCTGCTGGAAGGCGACGGCTTCCGGGTGCTCGTGCACGCCCGGGTGCCGCCCAATGACGGCGGGATCAGTCTCGGCCAGGCAGCGGTCGCGGGCGCCCGCGACCGGCTCGGGGCCGGGTGAGCGCGCCCGCGGATCCGGCTCATGCGCAGGGCCGGCCAGGCCGCGCAACGCTGTCAGGCGACGTCGACGGCCGTGATCCGCAGGTCGCCGCCGGACAGAATGGCAGCGTCGGGGCTGCCGCACGGGCACAACGGGATGGGCCCGTCCGGCTCGAATTCCCCCCCGCAGGTCCCGCACCGGCACCGGGCCACGACCTCGCTGATCTCCAGCCTGGCGCCTTCCAGGTTCGTCCCCTCGGTAGCCGGGCCGAAGTAAAGCCGGACCGAGTCCGCGGCGACTCCTGACAGTGCCCCGATCTCCAGGTGCACACAGGTGATCGTGGCGTCCGGCAGCCGTTCCCGGACCGCCGCGACGACACTCTCGGTGATCCCGAACTCATGCACCCGGCGTTTCCCTCCCCAGGCCCGGCCGGCGGGGCGGAGCCGGTGCGGCCCACCCCGGTGGCGTTCAGCAGATGCGCGGCAGCGGGTCGCCGACCAGCAGGTCGACAATGCGGGTGCCGCCGAATGCGGTCTTGAGCAGCACGATGCCGGGCGGGTCGGCCTCGATGTGGCCGATGACGGTGGCCTGCTCGCCGAGTGGATGGGCGCGCAGCGCGGCGAGTGCGGCATCGCTGTGCTGCCCGTCCACGATCGCGACGAGCCGGCCTTCGCAGGCCACATACATGGGGTCGATGCCGAGCAGTTCCGCGGCGCCCCGCACCTGCGTGCGAACCGGGATCTGGTCCTCGCTGACCACCACGCTGACCCCGGCCGCGGTGGCCACCTCATTGAGGATGGTGGCCACGCCGCCTCTGGTGGCGTCGCGCAGCGCCCGCACCCCCGAAGTGGCGGCCAGCAGGCTGGCGATCATGCCGTTCATCGCCGCCGTGTCCGAGGCCAGGTCGGCCTCGATGTCGAGTTCCCCGCGGGCGAGCATGATCGTCACGCCATGGTCGCCGACCGGCCCGGACACGATGACCGCATCGCCGGGGCGGGCGGTGGCCACACCCAGCGTCAGGTCGTGCTCGACCAGCCCGACTCCGGCCGTGTTGATGTAGCACCCGTCGGCCTTGCCCCGCTCGACCACCTTGGTGTCGCCGGTGACGACCTGGACGCCAGCAGCCTCGGCGGCGGCGGCCATGGACGCGACGATCGTCGCGAGGTCGGCGACTCCGAAGCCCTCCTCCAGCACGAAGCCCGCGGACAGGTACAACGGAGTGGCCCCAGAGACTGCCAGGTCATTGACGGTTCCGTTCACCGCCAGGTCGCCGATGTTCCCACCAGGGAAAAACAGCGGCGAAACGACGTAGGAGTCGGTCGTCAATGCCAGCCTGGAGCCGTTCACCCGCAACAGCGCGGCATCCTCCAGCGGCTCGAGCAGCGGATTGCGGAACGCGTCCAGGAATACCGCCTCGATCAGGGTCCGGCTGGCTTTGCCGCCGGCCCCATGCGACATGGTGATCCGCTCTTCCCTGATCCGGGGCCGCCGCCGCCTGGCGCGGTCGATCCGGTCCAGTACCTGCTGTTCGCGCTCCGGCGCGGAGCCCGCTGGCGGGGCCGCGGTAGTGGTGTGCTCTTCATGCTCACGCAGGGCCTCGTCCACCCAGCTGACCCTGTGCTCGGTCATGACCTGCTCACCTCGGCTACCCGGTGCCGGTTCATCCGCCCGAAGTTGTAGTAGGCGGCGCAGGCACCCTCCGGTGAGACCATACAGGTGCCGATCGGTGTTTCCGGGGTGCACGCGGTGCCGAACACCTTGCATTCCCAGGGCTTGAGCACGCCCTTGAGCACCTCGCCGCACTGGCAGGCCTTGGGGTCGGCGACCCTGACTCCTGGCACCGCGAACAGTTCCTCGGCGTCGAACCCGCGGAAAGCCTTCCGCAGCCGCATCGCCGAATGCGTGATGAAGCCAAGGCCGCGCCATTCGAAGTACGGCCGCAGTTCCATCACGTCGTTGATCGCCGTCAGCGCCGGGATGTTGCCATCGGTGGGAACCACCCGTGTGTACTGGTTCTCCACCGCGGTGCGGCCCTCGGATACCTGAAGCATCAGCATGTAGATGGACTGGAGGATGTCCAGCGGCTCGAACCCGGCCACCACCACCGGCTTGCCGTAGCTGCGTGCGATGAACTCATACGGGCGGCAGCCGATCACCGTCGAGACATGGCCGGGGCCGATGAACCCATCCAGCCGCAGATCGGGCGAATCCAGGATGGCCTTGATCGCCGGGATGATCGTGACGTGGTTGCAGAAGACCGAGAAATTGGCCAGCCCCTCGGCCTTCGCCCGCAGGATGGTCATCGCGGTGGAGGGGGTGGTGGTCTCGAAGCCGATCGCCATGAACACGACCCGTTTGTCAGGGTTCTGGCGAGCGATCTTCAGCGAGTCCAGCGGCGAGTACACCATGCGGATGTCGGTCCCGTTCGCCTTGGCGTCGAAGAACGAGCCATGACTGCCGGGTACCCGCATCATGTCGCCGAAGGAGGTCAGGATCACATCCGGCTGCGAGGCCAGGTGGATCGCGTCGTCCACCCTCCCCATCGGGATGACGCACACCGGGCAGCCGGGACCGTGCACAAGTGTGATGGCCTCGGGCAGGTAGTCCTCCAGCCCGTGCTTGTAGATGGTGTGCGTGTGCCCCCCGCACACCTCCATGAACTTGTACTCGCGCCCGGGCTCGCACAGCTCCGCTATCCGCGCCGCCAGCGCGTGCGCCTTGTCAGCGCTCCGGAACTCATCGACGAACCGCATGCCGGCTCACCCCTATTCGATCTGTGACTCTGCGAGAGCGGCGAGCTCGTCGGCATAGGCCTGGCCGATCCCCTCCAGGAACTCCAGGGCCGCGGCGGCCTCATGCTCGTCGATCTTGGACAACGCGAAGCCCACGTGGATGAGCACCCACTCGCCCGCCGTGGGCGGGTCGTCGGCGAGCAGGCCGATGTTGATCACCCGCTTGACCCCGCTCACGTCCACCCGGGCCAGGTCGGGCTGGTCCGGGAGTAGCTCGACTACCTCACCTGGTATGCCGAGGCACATGAGATCACCCCTTCGCTCGCCGCTCGCACCAGATCCAGCACCACGCGCGCCGCCCCGTCCACCGCCGCGGCGACAGGCGCGCTCAGCCCGATGCCTTCGGCCAGGGTGGCCGGCTGGCAGCCCACCACCAGCACCTGGCCGGCCTCGGCGCCGAGCATCCCTGCCATGCCGAGCATCACGTCGGGCTGCATGCCGTGCGGGTCGAGGAGCATGCTCGCCGCCAGCCCGGCGCCGGCGCCCGCGGGCTGCTGCTCGGGGCTGATCACCTGCACCGTTCCCGGCGTCTCGCCCTGGTCCGCCGCGTCCACCAGGATCGTGGTGTCCCAGCCCTGTGCGAGATCGTAGGCCAGGTGCATGCCCCTGATGCCGTAGTCGCCGAGCCGTGCCCCGTCCGGGAGTTCCTCGCCGGCCAGCCGCCTGGCCACCTCCACGCCGAAGCCGTCGTCGCCCAGGAAGATGTTGCCAAGGCAGGCGATGAGCGTGCGGCGGGGCATCCTGGCTCACCCACCCTCGGTCAGTGCCATGAGCGTGAGTTCCCACAGCGCGTGGTAGATCGTCGTCTGTGCCTCCTGGATCCGGTGCACGGACGCCGACGGCGCGACGAACAGGTAATCCAGGCCGCTGAGTTCGGCCATCTTGCCACCCTCATACCCGGCGATGCCGGCCGTCAGCATGCCGCGCCGGCCCGCCTCTGCCAGGCCGCGCAGCAGGTTCTCCGAGTTGCCGCTCGTGGACAGGGCGATGGCGATGTCCTGATGGCGCCCGAATGCCGCGATCTGCCGGGAGAACATGACGTCGACGCTGATGTCGTTGCACAGCGCGGTCACCACGGCGCTGTCGTTGGTCAGGCCGAACGCTGGCAGCGGCCGGGCCTCGCCGTCAGGGTTGACGAACAAGGCGGCCAGTTCCTGCGCATCGGTGGAACTGCCCCCGTTGCCGAAGGCCAGCAGCCGCCCCCCAGCCGCGAAGCGGTCCGCCATCGCGGCCGCGCAGGCGCGCAGGCGGCCGGCGTCGGCGGCGCAGACCTGCCGTCTCAGTTGGGTGATCTCATGGGTCTTGGCGATGGTGGACTGGCGGACCTCCGCCATCACCGCTTCCAGGTCGCCGGCGCCGGCGTACAGGAAGGGGTAGAGTGCCTCCAGTGCGCCGGTGCCGCCCCGCGGCCCGGGCGCACCCCGCGTCTGCGGCCCGCCCGGTGCTTCCGGGGCGGTCATGAGCCCACCACCGCGATGGCCTCGCCAGCGTGCACGAGTACGGTATCGCCCACCCTGGCCGCGACGAAGGCGACGCTGACTTCTTCCTCACCGGCGGCCGTGGACACCAGGGCGAGGTCATCACCGAGCAGCCGCACGACGGTCACCGGCACCGCCGTGTCGGAGCATGTGATGCATACGTCGTCGTGGCACTCGGGGCCGGTCATGCGATCACCCCCGGGCCCAGGACACCAGGCTGCTCGAAGAACACATGGACCAGTTCCCACAGCAGGTGGTACATGGTCACGTGCACTTCCTTGATCACCCGCGGATCGCTGGAGCGGGCGGTCAGCACGTGATCCACCGCCGGGCTCGCCCCGATCGCGCCACCGTCCCCGCCGGTGAGCGCGATGGTCAGCAAGCCCATCTCCCGCGCGGCCACCAGTCCGCGCAGAACGCTCCGGTCGGCGGTGCCGGCGGCGATGCCCAGGGCGATGTCGGCCGGCTCGGCCAGCAGAGCGATCTGGTGAGCGAAGATGCCGGCCGTCCCGCGGCTTGCCGCGAGGCCGGTGATGGTCGCGACATCGGCGGTGAGCGAGATGGCGGGCAGGGCACGCTTACCGACGATCACCGGATGCATGAACTCCACCGCCACGTGCGCAGCGTCGGTGCTCTGGGGGCCGGTGCCGAAGACCACGAGCTTGCCGCCCTGGTGAAAGCGCACCGCCATGGCATGGCAGGCCGAGGCCACCGCGCCGGCCTGGCCGGCGAGTTCCGCGACCGGGGCTTCCCGGCGGGCGAACAACGCAGCGACATCGTCGTCGGTGGCTGACCGCGCCACTTCACTCACTTCCTCAGCGGCAGTTCATCTCGGGACTGCACGGGTCATTCCGGGGCTGGCACCTCGGCCTCCGCCTCGATCTCAACGGCATCGCGCACCTTCAGCGCCCCCAGGAACGCGGTGTAGGGCTTGATGCCGTGGGCTGACTGGACAACTGCCCCTGTCGCCCGGTACCGGCCCGTGCCCACCCGGCTGACCTGCAACCGCAGCGGGCGGGCAATGCCACGCAGGGTGAGGATCCCGTCCATCACGCCGTCATCCTCTCCAGCAGACTCGAACCGGGTGGCCACGAATTCGGCCTCAGGATGCCGGTCAACCGAGAGCAGGCGCCGCGCTGTGGCGGCGATCTCACGCCGGTCGCTGGCGGTCAGTGGCTTGAGGCCACCGGTTCCTTCACGCACGACCCATGATGCCATGTCGATCCGCGCCGCAATCGCAGCCAAGGTCTTGTCGTCATTCACGACAAACTCACCTGACCACCGGGTCACATCAATGATCAGGTCATGCCCGGCTTGCGCGGCCAAACCGTCCCGAAATGTCCTAATGACGATTCGGCCGCATTCCGGGCCCAGCCGGTAACG
>DPMS01000556.1 GCA_003541285.1 Actinomycetota bacterium | reverse complement strand
CCGACGCACCACAACCCGGTGGCTACTGGGGCGAGCAGCGGAGACTGCGACGGCCATGCCGGAACAAGTATCGCCGCAGCGATCGACAGTGACTGGGTGGCGACGATCCACAGCAGCCAGGAGCCGTTGACGCCGCCGAGAACCGAGTCGCCTACCCGGGCGATCATCAGGCTGGCGGGCACGCCGTAGGTCAGCACCAGCCACACGGCGGCGGCCAGGGCGGCCAGGATGGCGGTGGCCAGCGGGTGCCCGGCCAGCGTGAGCCGGACACCGAGCACGTCCAGGCCCGCGGTGATGGTGAAGAACCCGAACACCCGGTCCGGCGCCTGGATGTCGGCGGCCACACTGGAGCGGAAGAACGCCAGCCGGGCGGCCAGCGCCACGGCGAGCACCAGCAGCCCGGCCGAGGCAGCGGCCAGCAGCGCCAGCGACAGCCACGAGGGCCCGAGCAGGAACGTCCCGGTCGAGATGATGCCGGTGGCCATCACGTACGCGAAGTAGCCGGGGTGCAGGTCCCGGACAGCCACCGCTGCCCGGCCCGCGACTCGTGCCTGCCCGCCAGAATCGGTGCTCACAGCTGTGGTTGTTCCCGGGTTCCGCGGTGGCTTAGTAGGGGACGCCGATCTTGCGCCAGCGGCGGCCGCTGGTGCCGGGCTCGGCGGGTGGGGTTGCGCGGCGGCTGCGGTAGACGATGTAGGGCCGCCACAGGTACCACAGCGGCACGCTCCAGGCGTGCACCAGGCGGCTGAAGGGCCAGACCGCCCAGATCAGCCACGCGGACGCGGCGTGCACCTGGTAGACGACCGGCGCGTTCGCGATCGCGGTGACGTCGGGGGAGCCGCTGAACAGGCCGCGGAACCAGGGGGCGACGGTGGTGCGGTAGTCGTAGCCGTGGCCGAGCAGGTTGATGAATACGGTCGGGATGATCCCGGTCAGGATGATGATCAGCAGCAGGATCAGCGCCACGTAGTCGACCGGGCTGGTGGTCGCCCGGACCCGGGGAACCAGCAGTCGCCGCCCGGCCAGGATGACCACCCCGGCGATGATCAGCACCGCCGCCAGCGTCCCGGCCGCGGCGGAGAACCACCGGTAAGTCGTCTCCGGGATTCCGATGGCATGAGTCCAGCGTTCCGGGATCAGGACGCCGATGACGTGGCCGGCGATGGCGGCGAACGTGCCGTAGTGGAAGATGGGGGAGCCCCATTTCAGCAGCCGCCGTTCCTGGAGCTGGGTGGAGCGGCTGGTCCAGCCGAACTGGTCGTAGCGCCACCGCCAGACGTGGCCGACGACGAATATGCCGAGCGCCAGGTAGGGCAGCGCCACCCACACGAAGATCTGCCACGCGCTGGTGCTGCTCACCGGGAGGCCTCCAGGTACTCCGGCGGCGCGAACGGCTCGAGGCCGACTTCCTCGGCCGGCGGCCCGGACTCCCAGAAGTGCCGCACCAGGGCCTGGTCTGGGCGGCGCAGCGCGGGGAGCTGAGCGCAGACGGCCTCGATAATGCCGGCGTACGGGGACTGGGCGTCCCGCAGTCCGCGGAGCAGGAGTTCCAGGTCGGCGCGGTGCGCGCGGAGCAGCTTCTCGCCGCGCGGGTGCAGCGCCGCGAAGTCGAGCACCAGCGGCAGGTAGTCCGGCAGTTCGCTGTCTGACGGCTCGAACCCGGCGGACCGGTAGGCGGCCTTGAACGCGAGCATGGCCATGCCGCGTTTGCGGGTGTCGCCGTACCGGTAGTAGGTCAGGTACAGCGCGCAGCGGCGGCGCAGGTCGAACGTCGCGACGTAGTGCTGGGCGACCTCGGATGGGGGCGTGGTGCGGAGCCAGCCGAGGAACCGGCCGAACGGGGCCGCGCACGGCCGCGGTAGCCGTGCCGCCTCGGCGTCGAGCACGCCGAGGCCATCAAACAGCGCGGTGGTGGGGTACTGCAGCAGCACCGAGGCCAGCTTGTACGGGCGGGCGGTCATGACTCGCCGCGCGGGGACAGGTTGAGGTGCAGCCGTCCGTCGTCGTCCCGGAATTCCTGGCCGCCGGGGGGATGGAACTCCTCCGGGCCGCCGGGCTGGGTGCAGAACAGCTGCTCGTGCTGGGCCATCAGCCGCCCGGCGTCCTCGGCGTGGGCCTGCGGGATGACGTACCGCTCGTCGTACTTGGCGATCGCCAGCAGCCGGTAGAGATCCTCAAGGTCGGCTTCGCTCGCGCCCACCGAGGCGGCCAGCCCTTCGGGTGCGTTCAGTCCGAGTTGTTCCGCGCGCATCTGGGCGCGGACCGCGGCGAGCGTGCGGAGCACCCGCCGGACCGGGCCGGGGTCACCGGCGGTGAACAGATTGGCCAGGTACTCGGCCGGGATGCGCAGCGCCTCGATGGCAGCGAAGATCTGGTCTGGGGTGTCATCGTCGTATCCGGCGGCGTGGACAACGTCGGCGACCGGGGACAAGGGCGGGATATACCAGACCATCGGCAGCGTCCGGTACTCCGGGTGCAAGGGGAGCGCGACCCGGTGCCGGGCTATCAGCGCGTGGACGGGGGAGCGGCGGGCGGCGTCGATCCAGTCGGCGGGGATGCCCTGGCGGGCGGCTTCGGCCTGGATGCCCGGGTCGTCCGGGTCGAGGAAGACCGAGAGCTGGGCGTGGTACAGATCCCGCGGATCACTCGTCGTCGCGGCGGCCAGGACGGCGTCGGCGTCGTAGAGGATCAGGCCGAGGTAGCGCAGCCGGCCGACGCAGGTTTCGGAGCAGATGGTGGGCTGCCCAGACTCGATGCGGGGGAAGCACAGCGTGCATTTCTCGGCCTTGCCGGTGCGGTGGTTGAAGTACACCTTCTTGTACGGGCAGCCGGACACGCAGAACCGCCAGCCGCGGCAGCGGTCCTGGTCGACCAGCACGATCCCGTCTTCTTCGCGCTTGTACATCGCTCCGGACGGGCAGGAGGCGACGCAGGACGGGTTGAGGCAGTGCTCGCAGATCCGCGGCAGGTAGAACATGAACACCTGCTCGAACGCCAGCTTCACCTGGTCCGACAGGCCGGCGAGGTCGGGGTCGGCGGCGGCGTGGTCCGGGCCGCCGGCCAGGTCGTCATCCCAGTTGCTGCCCCACCGCGGGCTCATGTCCTTGCCGGTGAGCGCGGAGATCGAGTGCGCGCTGGGGTTCTCGGTGCCGGCCGGGGCGTTGATCAGCGTCTGGTAGTCGTAGGTCCAGGGGTCGCCGTAGTCGTCGATGGAGGGCAGGTCGGGATTGTAGAAGATGGACAGCAGGCGGCGCAGCCGGCTGCCGGCCTTCAGCTGGAGCCGGCCCTTGCGGTCCAGCGTCCAGCCGCCGCCCCACTGCTCCTGGTCCTCATACCGCTTCGGGTACCCGACACCGGGCTTGGTCTCGACGTTGTTGAAGTAGACGTACTCGGTGCCGGGCCGGTTGGTCCAGACCTGCTTGCAGGTCACCGTGCAGGTGTGGCAGCCGATGCACTTGTCCAGGTTCATCACCATCGCAACCTGGGCCATGATCCTCATCGGTACTCCACGTGCTGGGACCGGCGGCGGATGACGGTGATCTCGTCGCGCTGACTGCCGGTCGGGCCGTGATAGTTGAACGCGAACGTCTGCTGCCCGTAGCCTCCGATCATGTGCGTGGGCTTGATCACCAGCCGGGTCAGCGAGTTGTCCGCGCCGCCGTGCCAGCCGGATACCTCCGACTTCGGGGTCATCAGGTGCCGGTCCTTGGCGTGGTACATGAACACCGTCCCCTTCGGCATACGGTGCGAGATGACGGCCCGGCAGGCGACCACCCCGTTGCGGTTGTAGGCCTCGATCCAGTCGTTATCCGCGACACCGATCGTCGCGGCGTCGGCCGGGCTCATCCAGATGACCGGCCCGCCGCGGAACAGCCGGAGCATGTGCAGGTTGTCCTGATACTCCGAATGGATCGACCATTTCGAGTGCGGGGTGAGGTAGCGCACGGTGATCTCCGGCCGGCCATCCTCGGCCAGTCCCTGCTCGCCGAAGTGCCGGACGTAGTTCAGCGGCGGCCGGTAGACGGGCAGCGCCTCGCCGTATTCGTGCATCCAGTCGTGGTCGAGGAAGAAGTGCATCCGCCCGGTGAGCGTGTGCCAGGGCTTCTTGCGCTCCACGTTGACCGTGAACGGAGCGTAGCGCCGCCCGCCCGTCTCCGACCCGGACCACTCCGGTGAGGTGATCACCGAGCGTGGCTGGACACCGATGTCCTCAAACGAGATGCGCTCGCCGGAGCGCTCCTCGGCCAGGTCTGCCAGGTCCACCCCGGTCCGCTGCTCCATCGAGCGCCAGGCCTGCACCGCTACCTGCCCGTTCGTGGTGCCGGACAGGGCCAGGATCGCCTCGGCCAGCTGCACGTCCCGCTCCAGCGACGGCCGTCCGTCGCCGGCTCCGCCGCGGATCACGCCGTTGGCCCGCCGCAGGTAGTCAATCGCCCCCGACGGCACCCAGCTAGCCCCTTTGACCTGGGTGCCGAGGGTGTCGATCAGCGGGCCGACGGCCGCCATCTTCTGCGCGACCTGGGTGTAATCGCGCTCGATCGTCACCAGCCGCGGCATCGTCACCCCGGGGATGGGCTCGCACTCACCGCGGGTCCAGTCCAGCGCCGACCCGCCGGGCTGGGCCAGCTCATCCGGCGTGTCGTGCATCAGCGGCGCGGCGAGCACGTCGGTGCGGGTGCCCAGGTGCGTGACGGCCAGCCGGGAGAACTCCCTGGCAATCAGCGTGAACGCGTCGAAGTCGGTGCGCGCCTCCCACGGCGGCGCGATGGCCGGGTTGAACGAGTGCACGAACGGGTGCATGTCGGTGGTCGAGATGTCGTGCTTCTCATACCAGGTCGCGGCGGGCAGCACGATGTCGGCGTGGGTGCAGGAACTGGTCATCCGGAAGTCGATGGTGGTCAGCAGGTCGAGCTTGCCGCGCGGGGCTTGTTCCCGCCAGGTCACCTCGGCCGGGCGCAGGCCCTGCGGCGACTCCTGCGCGCGGACCGCGTCCTCGGAGCCCAGCAGGTGCCGCATGAAGTACTCCATGCCCTTGCCGGAGGAGCCGAGCACGTTGGCCCGCCAGATTGTCATCACCCGGGGCCAGTTCTCGGGCGCGTCCGGGTCCTCGGCGGCCCACCGCAGCCGGCCCGCCTTCAGCTCGTCGACGATGTAGCCGGGCACCGGCTTTCCGGCCGCGTCGGCCTCGCCTGCCAGGTCCAGCGGGTTACGGTCGAACGCCGGGTGCGACGGAGTCCAGCCCAGCCGTGACGCCTGCGCCAGGCAATCCACGAACGTGCGCCCGGCGAACACCCCGCGGCCGAGCGGGCTGGCCAGCTCATCGGGGCCGAACGCCTCGTACCGCCACTGGTCGGTGTGGGTGTAAAAGAACGAGGTCCCGGTCATGTGCCGGGTCGGCCGCTGCCAGTCCAGCCCGAACGCCATCGTGGACCAGCCGGTGAACGGGCGGACCTTCTCCTGGCCCACGTAGTGCGCCCAGCCGCCCCCGTTCACGCCCTCGCACCCGCACAGCATGATCATGGTGAAGAACGTCCGGTAGATCTGGTCGGAGTGGTACCAGTGGTTGGTTCCGGCCCCCATGCAGATCATCGAGCGGCCCTGTGACTGCTCGGCGCTGCGGGCGAACTCCCTCGCCACCCGGGCCGCGGCCGCGGCCGGGACCGATGTGATCGCCTCCTGCCAGGCCGGGGTGCCCGGTGCGGACGCGTCGCCATAGCCGGAGGGCCAGTCCCCCGGCAGCCCCTCGCGGCCCACTCCGTACCGCGCCATCAGCAGGTCGAAAACCGTGGTCACCAGCTTGTCGCCGAGCCGGATGGCGGGCACGCCGCGGCGGACGACCGATCCGCCTTCGGTCGGCCCCGCATCGAACCGCGGCAGGTCGACCGGCACCGCGTCGGAGTGCCGCCCGTACAGGGTCAGCACCGGGTCGACTCCGCGCAGGTCGAGGTTCCAGCGCCCCAGGCCGCCTGCTGAGTACCGGAAGCCCAGTGAGCCATTGGGGATGACGGTGGCACCGGTTGCCGCGTTCTGGATGATGGGTTTATGGGCGGAGCCCTCGGATGCGTCCCCGATGTCGGCGGCCGTGAGGAACCTGCCCGGTATGCGGGCGTCGCCGCGCTCGGTCAGCGTGACCAGGAACGGCGCGTCGGTATAGGTCTTCACGTACTCAGTGAAGTAGCCCACCTGGCGGTCGCGGAAGAACTCGGCCAGGATCACGTGGCCCATGGCCATCGCCAGCGCCCCGTCGGTGCCCGGTGCGGCGGCCAGCCAGTCGTCGGCGAACTTGGTGTGGTCGGAGTAGTCCGGGGAGACCACCACGACCTTCTGCCCCCGGTACCGCGCCTCGGTCATGAAGTGCGCGTCCGGGGTGCGGGTGATCGGCAGGTTCGTGCCCCAGATCATCAGGTAGGCGGCGTTCCACCAGTCCCCGGACTCGGGCACGTCGGTCTGGTCGCCGAACACCTGCGGCGAGGCGACCGGCATGTCGGCGTACCAGTCGTAGAACGACAGGATCGTCCCGCCGATCATCGACAGGAACCTCGTTCCTATCGCGTACGAGACCTGCGACATCGCCGGGATCGGGGAGAACCCCACCACCCGGTCCGGGCCGTATTCCTTGACCGTGTGCACGTGCGCGGCGGCGATCAGCTCGCTCACCTCCGGCCAGGACGAGCGGACGAACCCGCCCTTCCCCCGGGCCTGCTTGTAGCGCGCCGCTCGGTCCGGGTCGCCGGTGATCTCCGCCCACGCGGCCACCGGATCACCGAGACGGCCCCGCGCCTCTCGCCACAGCGACAGCAGCTCCCCGCGCACGTACGGATACCGCACCCGCGAGGGGGAGTAGGTGTACCAGGAGAACGACGCCCCGCGCGGGCAGCCTCGCGGCTCGTACTCCGGCGAGTCCGGCCCGGTGGAGGGGTAGTCGGTCTGCTGGGTCTCCCAGGTGATGATCCCGTCCTTGACATACACCTTCCACGAGCACGAGCCGGTGCAGTTCACCCCGTGCGTGGAGCGGACCACCTTGTCGTGCCGCCATCGCTCGTGGTAGAACTCCTCCGCGCCCCGGCCGCCCTTCCGGTGCACCTCGCGGAAATCGGGACTCGGCGTGCCTCCGGGGACGAAGAACTGCGCCTTGCGCAGCAGTTGCTCGACCGGCTCCCCGGCCGGCAGCAAGGGTGCCAGCAGGTCGCCGCGCTGGCCGTCCGGCCTGGTCAGGTCCTGCCCGTCACTCGTGCTGGTGTGCCGTGCGATTGGCTCGGCCACACGACCTCCTCGTCAGTTCCGCGACCGTGGCGTGCCCATGCTCCCGGGTGTCTTACTTGCCCGGGCTGTTCTTCTCGCATGCCCGCCGGCTCAGGCAGCGTGCCGGTGCAGCAGGCTCAGGTGGCTGTGCTGGACAGCCGGCTCGGCGAGTTCCTGTTCGGGGATCAGGTGCACGCCGACGTGGTAGTCGTGCACCAGCGTCCAGCCCAGGAACCCGGCTGCTATGGTGACCGCGACGCCGACGGCGGACAGCGCGACGCCGAGCGTGGCGCTCACCGCCGGGCCGTTCCAGTCGCTCACGTAGGAGGCCATGGCGGCGAGGAACAGGCCGAGGGCCGTGACGTTGAGCCCGGCGTGCAGCAGGCCGGTCATCTTGGCCGCCGAGTCACGCGGGATGCCCAGCGCCCAGTCAGCCAGGCCGGCGAGCGCCGCGAGGACCGCCGTGCCGGTGCCGGCGACGCTGAGGGCAATGGCGAGGTTGAGCCAGAACAGGTGGCCGTTCGCCGCGTAAACCGCGAAACCGACCAGGGTGCCGGTGTAGCAGGCCACCGGGAACGCGACCAGCATCGGGTGCACCGGGTGACCCGCGATCTTGATCTTGCTGTACACGGCATCTCCTTCCGCCGCCGTCGCGCGGTCACGCTAGCGGCCCCGGCTTGCAGCTTCCCTGCAACCTCCGGGCCGCGTGGTCACCTTAGC
>DPMS01000208.1 GCA_003541285.1 Actinomycetota bacterium | reverse complement strand
GCGGGCGTGGATGCGGCGGCGCCCCCGCGCACGGCAGCGGAACGGGCCCGTGCCCGGCTGGCCCTTGGCCTTCCAGCCGACGCCCGGGTGGTGGGCGCCGTTGGCAGGCTGACGTACCAGAAGGCGCCGGAGGACTTCGTGACCGCGCTGCGCGAACTCGGCCCGGATGTCACCGGCGTGTGGATTGGCGGCGGGGAACTCCAGCCGAAAATCAGCCGCCTGGCCGGGGCGCTGCCCGGCGTCCGGCTGGTCCTGGCCGGCGAGCGCGACGATGTGCCCGCGCTGCTGCCGGCGCTCGATGTCTTCGCCCTGCCCAGCCGTTATGAGGGGCTGCCAACCGCTGTCGTGGAGGCGATGGTCAGCGGCGTGCCAGTGGTCGCGACAGCGGTCAACGCCGTGCCGGACGTCGTCATCCCGGGTGAGACCGGGCTGCTGGTCCCGCCAGGCAGACCTGATCTGCTGGCCAGCGCGGTGCGTCACCTGCTGGACTCACCTGCCACCGCCGCCCGGATGGCCGCCGCCGCCCGCCGTCAGGTGGGGAAGCGGTACGGCGAGGCGGCGCTGGGCCATGCCCTGGCGGCCGCATACGATCCGGGCCGGGCGGATGACGGCCCGGCGGANNGGCGGATGACGCTCCAGCGCCGCCACGCTCGCACCAGCCGTCGTTGCATACCGCAGATCCATATCCGTGACCCGGGAGCCTGCGCACCGGCGGTCAGGCACTTACCCCGGGATGCTCGTCGGCTGCTATCTCAGCTCTGATGTACTTCCGGTACCGGATCTGGCCACGCGCAATGAGTGCTGCCGCCACGAGTATGAAGAGGAGCAATCCGAGCAGCACCATCGCCCGGCGGTCTTTCGCGGGCGCGATGCTGTAAGCGGTCGAGGTAACCGTGATATTCGAATCGGCGGTCAGGCCGAAGCTCATAGCGGTCGCAGCGGCTGGCACGGCGGGCGTCGTCCAGGCAGCCCGCTGCCACGAATCCGTGGCCGGGAAGGCCGGGCTCGTGGTCCAGTAGAGCCAATCTCCCACCCGGTTGCGGTAATAGACGTCGAGCTGCGTTGGCTGGCTTGATTTGTACCAGGCGCCGACCGTGTAACGCTGGCCGGGGCTCACCGCGGGCGCGCAGGCACCGAGATCCATGTCCGGCAGCAGTTTCGCCCCGCCGGACACCCATCTGGTGACCCGCACGGTCTCGGCGGCGCTGCCGCCGGGACCGCCGGTGGGGTGGTAGGTGAAGCTCGCGTCGTTCTTGCCGTAATCCACCTGCCGGAAGCATGCCGGGGATGCGCTCTTCCCGGCCGTGCGGAGGAGCCTGGAGTTGACTACGCCAGGCGGCGGGACCGGGTGCGGGGCGGGTCCGGCCACCGCTGGCTGCACCGGGCCGCCGATGACCTGGCGCATTGTCTCCACCCGGACGTTGTGCCTGGCCTGGGTGCGCAGCCAGGCCAGTACCTTGCGCAGCTGCGGCCCGGTGATCCCCAGCCCGCACGTCTTGGCGCAATAGTCGTGAAGGGTGAAGAAGATCCATCCTCCGCCATGCTTCTCGGCGCCTTCGACGATGGACTGGTACGTGCGGACGGACCAGTCCGTCTTGACCGAGTTGACCTCGACCGGGGCCCGCACGAGCATCGGGTCCGGCGGCGGGATGGTCTCCGCCCAGGCGCAGGTCCGGCACAGTCCATCTCCGCGCAGCTCACCGGCGCCGAGACCGGCGTTGTAGCCGCACTGCCTGGTGAGGTTCTCGAGTCCGGGGTCTTCTGCCGCGAACGGGTAGGCGAAGTCGGTAGGGCGGAAACCCCAGCGGAACAGGTTGCCCCGGTCGTCGCAGATCTCCCGCTTCGCCTCCGCGGGGGACACCTGTGTGAGGTCCTGGTGGAGCACGCTGAGACCGCCGATCTCATTGCCGTACGAAGCTATCGCGTGGATGTCACTGAGCGTCAGATACGGCGATGAGGAGGCACATTGAGATTTGCTCCTGGTACATACGAGCCCGGACGGGATGAAGTAAACCGCGTGCATCCCGTACTCACGGAATATCGGCAGCGCCTGCATCTGGTTGGCCCAGCCACCACCCCAGGCGAATGTGACAACAGTTCTGGCGTGCTTGCCCGCAGGTGCAACGGCATGCGTATCCGATGACCGCTTGACGGCATGACCGGAGGTTACCGGCCCCCCACCTTGGGAAACGCCCGCCATGGCGGGATGGGCGGCGATCACGAGCATGGCTGCAGCCAGGCCCGGGATCAGGATTCTGGAAGCATGGAATTGCCGTCCCATCGTCAGACCGCCCTGCTGCCGGGGGGCAACATGAGCCCGGCAGGAGGCTCCGCCCAATCATCGAAGGATGGCGGGGAGGCCCAGGTCAGCGCCGGCGCGAGATCCACAATGCCGCCCGAGAAGTGCGCGCTTGTGAAATCTATTTCGCCGCCGCTGAACCTTGTCCGGTCAAAGCCAACCGTTCCCCCGCTGAAGTTCGCCGCGGAGAATCTCACCGCTCCGCCGCGGAACTCCGCCCAGCCGAACCTGGTCTTGCCCGCGGCGAACTCCGCGCCGACGAAGCTGACCTCCCCGCCGGTGAAGTTCGCGCCGGCGAAGCTGACCACGCTGCCGGTGAACTCGGCCCCGACGAAGCTGACCTCCCCGCCGGTGAACCTGGCCCCGACGAAGCTGACCTGCCCACCGGTGAACTCAGCGTCGAGGAACCCGACCGTGCCGCCGGCGAACTCCGCCTCCAGGAACCCGACCGTGCCGCCGGTGAACCGCGAGCCGAGAAATGCGACCTCGCCCCCGGTGAACCGGGCGTGAAAGCTGACTTTCCCGCTGGCGAACTCGGCTCCGGCGAAGCTGACCTGGCCACCGGCGAACTGGGCGCGAAGCAGCGTGACCATGGCCCCGGCGAACCGTGCCCGGGCGAAATTGACCGTCGCGCCGGTGAACTTCGCCCCGGCGAAGCTGACCTCGCCACCCGCGAACTCGGCTCCGGCGAAGCTGACCTCCCCGTCCGCGAACTCGGCTCCGGCGAAGCTGACCTGGCCGCCGGTGAACTTCGCGTCCCGGAAGCTGACTTTCCCGCCGGTGAACCTGGCGCCGGTGAAGCTGGCGCTGGTGAAACTGATCGCGTCCGGAGATTCACCAGGACCGGAGTTGTCGAAGACGGCACCGGTGAAGTCGAGGTCGCAGCCACGCCAGGAAACGCTGGCGTCGTCACGGAGGTGCCCGGTGATGATGCTGAGAAGCTCGTGCCTGAACGGGCGGTCGCTGCGCCGGGTGGCTGGTTCCGCCCCGGCGCTGGCCCGGTCCCGGCCGGCCTGGCCACGATATGGCTCAGGCGCCGCGCGAACGACGGCACACAGGGCGTCGATGCACGCTTGCCGGTGCCCGGCGTCCTCATCGGCGATCCGTACCAGGGCACGCACCCCGGCGTGACGCAGCTCGGCTGATTCCTTCCCGAGCAGATTGACCGCGGCGGTGATCTCCTGCGCCCGGCCCCCGGCAGCTTCCGGCACGGAGGGGCGCTCGGCAGCCACCTGGCGGCGGTGCGCCAGCGCCCGGGAGACCGGTGCCGGAGTCCGCGGGCCGTTGGCAGCTGTCATCATAATCTGGCCAAGCATAACCAGCTTGATGTCACTCGCACCGTAAGACCGGAATGCCCGCTGCCTGGGACTATCCAGCGGCGGAGGTCAGGTCCGGCTCTGCTCCCACGGGCCGGGACGCAGCTGGACCGGGGGCGGCGCGCCCGGCCCGCGGTATCCCCACCTCAGCCAGTGACGCGCGCCCTTGGCCCACAGGCGCGCACCGGTATCGGAATCCCCGATGTATGTGCGCGGCAGCGCGTGCAGACCGGTGGAATCCGACCGCCAGATCGCGCAGCCGTAGGCGTACCCGGCGGCGCGCACCCGGTTCACCGCCTGCCGGTCAACATAGCCGTAGGGATAGCAGAAGCCGGCTACGTCCTGCCCGCTCGCCTTCTGCAGGATCCGCCTGCTCTCTTCGATCTCCGCGGTCAGCACATCGTCATCTGCGGATACCAGCGACACATGACGCATGCCGTGCGAGCCGATCTCCATTCCCGCATCGGCCACCTCGCGCACCTGCCCGGCANNGGCGCGCGCCTGGAACAGGTCCTGCATGGACGTGCCCCTGAGCCCCCGCCTGCGCAGCCATCGCATCTGCTGGTCGAAACGCTCCGGGCTCACCGTCACCAGGTACGGGTCTTCCTCGTAAGAGGTGACGGAGTGATACATCAGGACTACAGGAATGGTACTGCTGTGCATAGATGATCCAGTTTCCGCGGGAAACGTCAGGCTAGTTTGCCACGGATCGTTCCGGCATCAGGCCCGGACGGCGGCCCTGCCGCGTGAACTCCCAGCCGGGCCGGTGATTCAGGGAGTGGACGCCCCAAGTTGCTGCAGGCTATGTGCCTGCATGAAGGCGGGCAGCGTGTCGTATTCGAACGCATGCCAGAAGCCCGCGTCGAGTGACCGGTTGAGCCACACCACGCTCTGGGACCCCGCCCAGCCGGTGCCCTTGTACGGGACGGTGGCGAACACGATGTTGCTGATGTTCAGCCCGCGCAACATGGGCACCAGGTGGGTGATCTGGGTGAGACCCAGGGTGCTGTCGACGCTGACCGCTTTGGTGAGCGCGTGCACCAAAGAGTTCACATGCAGTGGATCGCTCAGTTCCGCCTGGTGGTGCAGTTCCAGGAACACCGCGCGCAGGAAGGCCTGCTGCCTGAGTTCGCGGTCGAAGTCCCCGCCAGGCAGACCGTACCGGTCCCGCACGTAGAGCAGCGCCTGTCTCCCGTCCAGGTGGTGGACGCCCGCGGTCCAGATAACGTGGTTGGCCGGGTCGTACGACTTCACCGGGATATTGATGGTCACTCCACCGAGGGCGTCGGTCACTGCCCGGAACCCGGCCCAGTCGACGACAGCGACATGGTCGATCCGGACGTGGGTGAGCGCTTCGACCGTGCGGACCGCCAGTGACGGGCCTCCGAAGAAGTAAGCCCAGTTGACCTTGCCGTCCCCGCGGCCGGGAATCGGCACCCACGAGTCGCGCGGAATGGACACCACATAGGCGCCGCGGCCTCCCGCGAGGAGGTGAACCAGCATCAAGGTGTCGGTACGGCCCCTGATGACGGTTTGCGCGCTACTGCCCGTGGTCGGGACCGCGGAGCGGGTGTCCAGGCCTCCCACCAGGAATGTCACGTCCTTGCCGGCCAGCCCTGCCGCCCGGGGAGGCCGCTGCACCGCAGGTATCGACTCGAACGGGTTCCCGATTCTGTGCACGCTGCTGAGGTAGTAGTTGACGGCCCCATAGATAGTGGCAGCTGCCCCGGCCACGAGGACCACCAGCACGGTTACACTGACCAGAAGGACCTTCCAGACGCCACGCCAGGGTGAGAGCACGCGTGGCTCGGCCGGGCTTCCCGCTCCCGGATCCGCCGCCGGCTGGATCCCGGCTACCGGATCGCCCCCCAAGACGTGGTGGCCCCCCTGGTCGCCTGATTGCGGCATCCCCGCTTGCCATATCTCCACCGGGGCAACTCCTCGCGGCACTCCATCCATGGCAGGCAACCATGAATCATGTGCTAGTGGTCATATGGCGGGGACTCAGGCCATGGTCCGGACCAAACCGGCTATTGCGGTAGAAGCCTACAGTTCCTGCCTCGAAAGTGGTGGCAGACACTGGCCTCCGGAACCCTGTTCGGCCACCCCTGCCACTGCTGCCAGCCACGGGTGCAGTATGCCGGTGAGCAATTAGTCCCGCTATGGGCACTGGCTGGTGGCCGTCGGCGGACGTGGCTAGTAGGCGCCGGATCCGTGGATGATCGCTGACGTGGTCTTCCAGAGGATCTGCAGATCAAGGGCGAGCGACCAGTTCTCCACGTAACGCAGATCGAGCCTTTCGGCCTCCTCCCATGGCAGGTCAGACCTGCCGCTGACCTGCCACAAACCGGTGATGCCCGGCTTGACGACGAGCCTGCGCCGCATGTGGTGCCCGTACCGCGCGGTTTCCTGGGGCAAGGCGGGCCTGGGTCCGACCAGGGACATGTCACCCGTGAGCACGTTGAACAGCTGCGGAAGCTCATCCAGGGACCAGCGGCGCAACAAGCTGCCCACCTTCGTCACCCGCGGGTCCCTGCGGATCTTGAACAGCACCCCGGATGCCTCGTTGAGCGTCTCCATCTGTGCCCTGTGCAGTTCGGCGTCCGCGATCATGGACCGGAACTTGCACACCTTGAACGGGCGGCCGTCCTTGCCGATCCTGGTCTGCCAGAAGAACACCGGTCCCGGATCGGTGAGCTGTATGGCCAGCGCCAGGACCGCAAATACCGGGGCCAGCAGGATCAGCGCCAGGCCAGCGGTAAGCCGGTCGAATGCGCCTTTGATGACCCGCTTGCCCCCGGCCAGCTCGGGGTGATCCATGTGCAGCAGCGGCAGCCCGGCAACCGGGCGGATCGTCGTGCGCGGCCCCGCGACATCAAGCAGGGCCGGCGCAACACACAGGTCAGTCCCGGTCTTCTCCAGTTCCCAGGCAAGCTCCCGCAGTCGGACGCCGCTCATCTCCGGGCATGAGAGCACGGCTACGGTGTCCGCGCTGGCCATGTCCACGGCCGCGGGCACATCGCCCATATCGCCGAACACGGGTATCCCGGCGATCTCACTCTCCGTAGCCGCCCCAGCGATACAGGCACCCACGACGGACATGCCGTGATACTTGTCCCGGCGCAAGAAGGCCACCATGTCGGCGACCGCTGGCACATGGCCGGCCACCACCACCCGGCGCATGAACCGGCCGAGACCGCGCACGAAGGTGCCGACATGCATGAGCGGCGTGCCTTCCGGCGCCTCGTCGTTGCACGGCCACTGGATGCTTCCCAGCCGGTCGATCTTCTCGAAGCTGACGCCTGCGAAGGTCGGGGTTACCCGCGCGATCTCGTCCATGATCTCGGAGGCGTGGTTGTAGTGCATGGGATAGCCCAGCGCCTCGGAGAGCGCGCAGGTCACTTCCCAGTCGGCCATGCCCGCCGCCGGCGGCACGGCGCGCCGCACGCGGCTGATGCGCCGCTCGGCGTTGGTGAAGGTGCCGTCCTTCTCAGCGAAGGCGGCGGAGGGCAGGAAGACGTCGGCGTAAGCCCCGGATTCGTTGATAAACAGGTCCTGCACGATCACGCATTCCATCGCCGCCAGACCGGCGGAAACATGCTTGGTGTTGGGATCGGACTGAAGAATATCCTCGCCCTGCACATATAGCGCCTTGAAGGTGCCATCGACCGCTTCGTCGAGCATGTTGGGAATGCGCAGGCCCGGTTCGGGATCGATCGTGACGCCCCAGTCCTTTTCGAAACTGGCGCGCGTCGCCGCCACGGAGACGGGACGATAGCCGGGAAGTTCGTGCGGGAAACAGCCCATGTCGCAGGAGCCCTGCACATTGTTCTGCCCGCGCAGCGG
>DPMS01000255.1 GCA_003541285.1 Actinomycetota bacterium | reverse complement strand
GAGTAGCCGCGGTCGCCGAGATCGCGCACCGTGGTCACGCCTGCGCGCAGCGCCCGCCGGGCCGCCTCGGCCATCTGCTGGCGCAGAGCGTCGTCATCGGCCTGCACGAGGTGGCCGACCGGGTCGCCGGTGGCGTCGAAGCACAGGTGCAGGTGCGTGTCGACCAGGCCCGGCATCAACGTCAGCCCTGGCAGGTCGATGACGCTGGCGCCGCCGGGAACAGGCTCAGCCGGGCCGTGGACGGCAGTGATCGTGCCGTCCGCGACTACCACCGACGGCTCGGCCAGGAGCGCCGAGCTGACTCCGTCGAACAGGGCTGCGGCGCGAAGGACCGTGAGCCGGCGAGTATGAAGGACGTGAGCTGTCATGCCCTGAACTTCTCGCGAACCGGGCCGGGCCGGCATCGCGGCAACTACTCAGATCCGGTACTCATTTCCGCGGCGCCCGGGCCTGGCGGGCGGAGGACGGGCCGGTGACAGACCAGGTCCGGCCGGCGCGTCTGGCCCGGCCGTTCGCGGGCCGGGCCAGGGAACTCCAGGCCGTAGCCGCCTGCCTGGCACGCCTGCAAACCGGCCAGGGCGGGGCGATCTTGGTGTCCGGCGAGCCCGGGATCGGGAAGACCAGCCTGGCCGGGCAAGTGGAGTCCCGCGCCGCTGATCTCCACGTGCCTGTCGGCTGGGGGTCATGCGCCGACGATGAGGGCGCCCCGCCGCTGTGGCCGTGGCGGCAGATCCTGGCTGGATGCGCGGCCCGGCCGGCACCCGGCGATGGCCCGCGGGACCGGGCCAGCCGGATACTTCCTGACGTGGCGGGCCAGGACCGGCCAGGAGTTGCGGCGCCGCCACCGGACGGCTCGGAGCGCTTCCGGCTGTTCGAATCCCTGACCGCCGAGGTAACGGCAGCCGCCGCGCACGCAGGCCTGGTCGTGGTTCTCGATGACCTGCAGTGGGCGGATCCGATGTCGGCCATGCTGCTCGCCCACCTTGGCCGGGACCTGCCCACCTCGCGCGTCCTGGTGGTCGCGGCCTACCGCGATCAGGAACTGAGCCGGAACGCTCCCGCCCAGGCAGCCGTCGCGGCGCTCGTCCGCGAGCCGGGCACGGTGCAGCTGCGGCTCGCCGGGCTGGCCGAGGCCGAGGTCGCCGATCAGCTGGAGGCGACCTTCGGGCGCCGGTTCGACCTGCGGGTAGTAGCCGGGGTGGCCGGCCGCACCGGGGGTAACCCGTTCTTCGTGGCCGAGCTCGGCCGGCTGGTCAGCGACGCGGCGGCCGCCGGGCGGGCCGAAGCCGGGTCGTGGGTGACCAGGCTGCCCGAGGGCAATTGGGCGGTCATCGGCCAGCGCCTGGCGCGGCTGCCCGCCAGCTGCCGGGACGTGCTGTCCACGGCCGCGGTGATCGCGCCGGCGATTGATGTCCGGACTGTCGCGGCAGCCGGCGGGCTGACCCCCGAGACCGTCCTCGCCGGGCTGGACACTGCCTGCGGCGCGGGGCTGGTCCGGACCGCGGCCGGGGAGCCGGCCGGGTTCTCGCACGCGCTGGTCCGGGATGTCATCCGCGCGGAAGTGCCGCCGTCGCGGCAGTTCGGCATGCACCGCCGCGCTGCCGAGCACCTCGAAGCCGCCTACGCCGCCGACCTGGACGGGCACGCCGGCGAGATCGCCCATCACTGGCTGTCCGCCGGCCCCGTGGCCGATGCCGCGCATGCCGTCGGCTGGGCCGAGCGAGCTGCGGCCGTCAGCATGCGCAGCCTCGCCTACGAGGAAGCCGCCCGCCTCTGCGAACGGGCGCTGCGCGTCACCGGCCCCGGCGGTCCCACCGGCACAGACCGCGGCCGGCTCCTGCTCGCCAGGGCCGAAGCCCTGTACAAGGCCGGTGACGTGACCCAGGCCATCACCGCAGCCGGGCAAGCCGGAGACGAGGCCGAGCGCAGGGGCGACCCGGCCGGCATGGCACGCGCCGCCCTCATACTGGAGGGCGTCAGCGACCAGGACTGGGGACGCCGGGTCGCCCACCTAGCCGAATCCGCCCTTCGCCAGCTGGGGCACGGCAACGCTGAGCTATCGGCCCGGCTGCTCGCCGCCATCGTCGTAGTGCGGAGCGCATCACTGGTCACCGGGAACACCGGCCAGGCAGGGCCGCTCAGCCTCCAGTCCCTCGCGCTGGCCGAGGCGGCCGGGACGCCCGCCGCCCTGGTCAGCGCACTGCGCGCCCGCCAGATGGCGTGCGCCGGGCCGGACGGAGTCGGTGACCGCCTGGAGGCAGCCGAGCGCATGCTCGCGCTCGCCGCCGAGCGCGAGGACCCATGGGCAGCACTATGGGGCCGCCTGTGGCGGATCGAGGCCAGCTGCCAGCTCGGAGACGTCGACGCCGCCGAGTCCGATCTCGACGAACTGGCTGAGATCACGCACCAGCTCAGCCAGCCGGTCGCCGACTGGCACCTGGCACGCACCCGCTGCGCCATCGCCATGGCCCGCGGCCGGTTCGCGGCCGCCGAAGGCCATCTTGACGACGCCGTCAGGCTTGCCGCGCAGGGTCTGGACAGCCGCGCCTGGCAGATCCGGGCAATCGCCGGCGCCAAGCTCGCCAGCATGACCGGAGACCCGCGCCACGAGCACTGGTTCGCGACGCTCGAACAAGAGACGGACCCATCGGCCGCAGCGGCGGGCCGCCGGGCCATCCTCGCGGAGCACTACGCCGGCCGCGGCGAGCTGGAGCGGGCCTGGGCGCTGTACCGTCAGCTCCCGCCCTGGCAGACATGGCAACCGCCCCATTTCGTGGCGCACGCCGTGCTCGACATGCGCGCCCGGGCGGCCGCCCTGCTCGGCGACGCCGATGGCGCGGCAATCGCATACACGCGGCTGCGGCCATGGGCGCGCTACTTCGTCGTCGGCGGGACCGGGGCCGTGGCGATCCTCGGCTCTGCCGAGCAAACACTGGGCTGCCTCGCGGCGTGCCTGGGCAAGTCCGACACCGCGATCCGCCACCTGCGGGCTGCCATCGCTGCCAGCCAGCGCGCCGGGCTGCCGCCGTTCGAGCTCCAATCCCGCTACGAGCTCGCGAAAGTCCTGGCCCGGCGCGACCGGCTGGAGGACCGCCCCGAAGCGCTCGTCCTCGCAACCGATGCCGCCCGCGGCGCGGCCAGGCTCGGCATGAGAGGCCTGCAAGCCGACTCCGAGCAGCTGGCCACGATCATGCAGCACGGGGACAGCGAGCCGGGCGGCCTCACGCGGCGCGAGCGCGAAATCGCCGAACTGGTCGGCCGCGGCCTCACCAACCGCCAGATCGCCGACCTGCTCCACATCGCCGAACGCACCGCGGAAAACCACGTCCAGCACATCCTCACCAAGCTCGGCTTCCACAACCGCAGCCAGATCGCCGCCTGGGCCGCCAGAACAACCCCTGCCGGCACT
>DPMS01000253.1 GCA_003541285.1 Actinomycetota bacterium | reverse complement strand
ACCCTGGTGAGCACGTCCCGGCTGCGCTGCGTCATCGACCTCCCGGCCGATCTGGGTGAGCTGACCGCCGCCGAACTCGCGCTGGTGACCCGCTTCCTCACGGAGGCGGAGGCGGCCGGGGCGGCGGGTTCCTACGTCGCCAGCCACCGCAAGCCCTGGTGGCGGGTGCGGCTGCGGGCACCCGCGCCCATCCTCGCCACCTACATGGCCCGGCGGCCACCCGCTTTCGTGCGCAATCTGGCCGGGGCGCGGCATGTCAACATCGCACACGGCCTCTACCCGGTGCAGCCGCTGCCGCCGCTCGCGCTGGATGGCCTGGCCGCTTTCCTGCGCGAGTCGGTGACACGATGCCAGGGCCGGACCTACGCGGGAGGCCTGACCAAGTTCGAGCCGGGCGAGATGGAGCGCCTGCCGGTCCCACTCCCCGGTGCCCTCCCCGCCTATGCCCCCGTGCGGCGCTAGATCCAACCGTGGTACCACATGCGGGCCAGCCAGTCGCTGTAGGGGATGATCTTGCCTGCCAGCACCGGGTACAGGTAGGCGAAGTTGACCAGCACAGCGATCAGGTACAGGCCGGCCGCCACGGCACCGGCGGTGCGGCGCCTGACACTGGCCTGGGCGGGGCCGATCACCAGCCCCAGGCACAGGGTGATCGACAGCACCAGGAACGGGACGAACGACACCGCGTAGAAGTAGAACTGGGTCCGGCCCGCGAAGGCGAACCAGGGCAGCCAGCCTGCCGCCACCCCGAGCAGCACCGCGCCGGCCCGCCAGTCCCGGCGGGTCAGCCACCAGCCCAGGCAGACCAGGAGGGCGGCGATGGACACCCACCAGATCAGTGGCGTGCCGATGGCGAGCACCTCCTGCGCCTGGTTCCCGCCGCAGACCGGGTGCGGGCCGGAGTTGGGGCACCAGAAGTAGGAAACCGGCCTGGATATCACCAGCCACGTCCATGGCTTGGACTGGTAGGGGTGATGGGTGGTGAGCCCGGTGTTGAAGGCCAGCATCGCCTTGTGGTACTCGAACAGTGAGACCAGGTCGGAGATGACCGGGGTGTGCATGCCGTGCTGCGCCGCCCACTGCCGGTCGTAGCCGGTGCTGGTGGCGAGCCATCCACTCCAGGTGGCGAGATAGGTCGCGGCCGGCAGCAGCGCGAGTGAGCCGAGCCGTCCCGCTGCCTCCCGGGCGAGCGCACCGCCCTCCGGGCGGCGGAAGCCAGCCGCCCGCCACGCCCCGATGTCCCAGGCAACGGTCAGCGCGATGAACGCCGGCACGAACCAGACACCGTTCCATTTCGATCCGCAGGCCAGCCCGAGGCACACTCCGGCAGCCAGCCGCCACCAGCGGATCCCCAGCCGGGGTGCGGTGTCGTCGTGCTGCTGCCGGGCCGCGGCCGCCACCACCGCGGCGCGGGTCCGGTCACGGTCNNGTGGACCGGGTCATCCGCCGGGCGATCCGGGCGAGCATCAGGATGGACAGCGAGCCGACGACGGCGACGGCGAAGCGCCAGCCGAAAGGGTTGAGGCCGAACAGGCCCTCCCCCGCCGCGATGAGGATCTTCCCGAACGGCGGGTGGACCACGAATTCGCCGCCGCTGGTGAAAATGTGCGGGTTGCCCCTGGCGATCAGCGCGTTCCGGTTGCTGATGTAGTTGTGCTCCACGCCGAACCGGAGGATGCCCAGGGCGTCCGGAACGTAGTAGGTCTCATCGAACATCACACTGCCCGGCACGCTCAGACGGTTGAATCGCAGGAACGTGCCGAACGCCGTGACCAGCAAGGGACCGGCCCAGCCCCAGAAAACGCTGCCGGGCATGGGTGGAACCAGCCGGGCGCGGAGGGTGGCCAGGCGCACGCTGGTGCCGTCGGCCGCAGTCTCGGCCAGTGATGCCATCATCGAGCCACATCGTAGGGGTTGGTGGGGGGGCTAGCGTGAGTCGCGGGATGAATGACAGCGATCCAGGCACGCTCATTGTGGCCGCCACCCCCATCGGCCGGCCGCAGGACGCCTCACCCCGGCTGGCATCGGCCCTGGCCGGCGCCGCGGTCATCGCGGCCGAGGACACCCGCCGGGTACGCCGGCTCGCCGCCGCCCTCGGTGTCGAACCGGCCGGGCGGATCGTGTCCTACTACGACGCGGTCGAGCAGAGCAAGGTGCCAGGGCTGCTGGCCGCCCTGCGCGCCGGGGATGACGTGCTGCTGGTCACCGATGCCGGCATGCCGGGAGTGAGCGACCCCGGCTACCGGCTGGTGGCGGCGGCTGCTGCCGCCGGGGTGAGGGTGACCGTGCTGCCGGGTCCTTCCGCGGTGACGGCCGCGCTCGCGGTGTCCGGGCTGCCCAGCGACCGGTTCTGCTTCGAGGGTTTCCCGCCGCGCCGGGCCGGGGACCGGGCACGCAGGTTCGCCGAACTCGCGGCCGAGCGGCGCACGCTGGTTTTCTTCGAGTCCCCGCGCCGGCTCGCGGCTACCCTCGCCGAGCTTGCCGCCGCCTTCGGCCAGGACCGCCAGGGTGTGGTCTGCCGCGAGCTGACCAAGACCCATGAGGAGACGCGCCGCGGGACCCTGGGTGAACTGGCGGACTGGGCGGCCGGCGGGACGCTGGGTGAGGTCACGCTGGTGATCGCGGGCGCGCCCGCCGGGACCGGCGCCGGGCCAGGACACGGTGGGGCAGCCGGGGAGGTCAGCCCGGACGCGGCGGCCGGGCTGGCGGCCGAGGTGGCCGCACGGGAAGCGGCCGGGACCCCGCGCAAGCAGGCGATCGCCGCCGTGGCGCGCGAACATGGCCTGCAAAAACGGGTGGTCTACGACGCCGTCCTGGCCGCCAGGCAACAGCTGGGCTCGCGGTAAACGGTGAAGGGCTTGCACCTGGCCGCCGCTAGGCTGGGGGCCATGTCCGCGACCACCCGCCATATCCTCGCCGCGCCGGCCTGGCCCTACGCCAACGGCCCGCGTCACATCGGTCACGTCTCCGGCTTCGCCCTGCCGTGCGACATGTTCAGCCGGTACCAGCGGATGGCGGGCAACAAGGTACTGATGGTCAGCGGGACCGACGAGCACGGCACCCCGATCCTGGTCCAGGCGGACAAGGAGAACGCCAGCCCGCGCCAGACCGCCGACAAGTACAACCGGGTGATCGCAGAGGACCTGCTCGGCCTCGACATGTCCTACGACCTGTTCACCCGCACCATCACCCGTAACCACTACGCGGTGGCGCAGGAGATCTTCACCGGGCTGTACGGCAACGGGTACATCTTCCCCAAGACCACGCTGGGCGCGATCTCCCCGTCGACCGGCCGGACCCTGCCCGACCGCTACATCGAGGGAACCTGCCCGATCTGCGGCTACCACAGCGCCCGCGGTGACCAGTGCGACAACTGCGGCAACCAGCTCGACCCGGAGGACCTGATCGAGCCGCGGTCGAAGATCAACGGCGAGACCCCGGAATTCGTCGAGACCGAGCAGTTCTTCCTCGACCTGCCCGCCTTCACCGAGGTGCTCGGCAGCTGGCTGCAGAGCAAGAGCGGCCTGTGGCGGACCAACGTGCTGCGCTTCTCCCTCAACCTGCTCGGTGACCTCCAGCCGCGGGCGATCACCCGGGACCTGGACTGGGGGGTGCCGGTGCCGCTGGAGGGCTGGCGGGACCGCCCCGGCAAGCGNNGCCGAGGCCCACTACTTCATGGGCAAGGACAACATCGTCTTCCACTCCGAGATCTGGCCGGCCATGCTGCTCGGCTACAGCGGCATAGGCAGCAGGGACGGCAAGCCCGGCTCGCTGGGCGCCCTGAACCTGCCGACCGATGTGGTCTCCAGCGAGTTCCTCACCATGGAGGGCCGCAAGTTCTCCTCCTCCCGCGCCGTCGTCATCTACGTCCGTGACTTCCTTGAGCGCTACGACGTGGACGCGCTGCGGTACTACGTGGCGGTGGCCGGCCCGGAGAACCAGGACACCGACTTCACCTGGAGCGAGTTCGTCCGCCGCAACAACGACGAACTGGTAGCCACCTGGGGGAACCTGGTGAACCGGTCGGTGTCGTTCGCGGCGAAGAACATCGGCTCGATCCCTGAGCCAGGCACCCTCACGGCCGCCGACCGGGAGATACTCGAGCACTCCCGGCAGGCGTTCGGCGTCATCGGGGGGGAATTGGGGCGCTCGCGCTTCAAAGCCGCCATCACCGAGGCGATGCGGACGGTGGCCGAGGCGAACAAGTACATGTCCGACCAGGCGCCATGGAAGCTGCGCGAGTCCGACCCTGAGCGGATGCGGACCATCCTGCACGTGGTGCTGCAACTGGTGGACGACGCGAAGACCCTGCTGACCCCGTTCCTGCCCCGGTCGTCGGCCAAGGTGCACGCGATGCTGGGTGGCGGGGGCGCGTGGTCGGGAACCCCGCGGATCGAGGAGGTTGACGAGGACGGCGGCCCCTCCTACCCGGTGATCACCGGGGACTACGACAGTCCCGCCCGGTGGGAGCACGTGCCGGTCAAGCCCGGCACCGCGCTCACGCCGCCGCAGCCGCTGTTCACCAAGCTGGACACGTCAGTCATCGATGAGGAACTGGCCCGGCTGGAGAAGCCGTGACCGCAGCCCGCACGGCGCGGGACGGCGTTCCCGGCCCGGGTGAGATACCGCCGCCTGAGCCGCTGCCTGGCGAGGCGCTGGACAGCCACTGCCACCTGGACCTGATCGAGCAGCCGGTCGGTGAGGTGCTCGCCGCCGCCCGGGCGGCGGGCATCAGCCGGGTGGTCACGATCGGGGTGGACCTGCCATCCTCCCGGTGGTCGGCGGAGTGCGCGGCCGGGCATGACGGCGTCTACGCGGCGGTCGCCATCCACCCGAACGAGACGCAGGCGGCGGCCTCGTCGGATGCGGAGCGGGATGCGGTGCTGGCGCAGATCGCGGAACTGGCCGCGCTGCCACAGGTGCGGGCGATCGGCGAGACCGGGCTCGACTATTACCGCGACCACGCCAGCCCGGACGTGCAGCGTGACTGGTTCCGTGCGCACATCGCGATCGCCAAGCAGGCCGGCAAGGCCCTGGTGATCCACGACCGGGACGCGCACGAGGACGTGCTGGAGATCCTGGCGGCCGAGGGCCCGCCGGACAAGGTGGTCTTCCACTGCTTTTCCGGCGACGCCGTGATGGCCAAACGGTGCGCGGAGGCCGGTTATGTGATGAGCTTCGCCGGCAATATCACGTTCTCCAGCGCGCAGCCGCTACGGGACGCGGCCGCGGCGGCCCCCGCGCGGTTGCTGCTGGTGGAGACCGATGCCCCGTTCCTCACCCCGGTCCCGCACCGTGGCAGGCCCAACTCGCCCGCGATGGTGGCCCACACGCTGCGCGCGGTGGCCGACCTCAAGCAGATCCCGGTCGAGGACATGTGCGCCCTGGTCACCGCCACCGGCGAGCGCCTGTTCGGCCCCTGGTGAACGGGGTGGGCGCCAGCGCGGCGCAGCGGCTGCTCGGGCCGGCCGAGATCCGGGACATCGCCCACCGCCTCGGCATCCGGCCATCGAAGCGGCTGGGCCAGAACTTCGTCACCGACCCCGGCACTGTCCGGCGGATCGTGGGCCTGGCCGCCCTCGCGCCGGACGACGCGGTGCTGGAAGTCGGGCCGGGGTTCGGGTCGCTGACCCTGGGCCTGCTCGGCGCCGCCCGCCGGGTGGTCGCCATCGAGGTCGACCCGCTGCTCGCGGGGGAACTGCCGGCCACGGTCGCCGCCCGCGCCCCGCAGGTGGCCGGCCGGCTGACGGTGGTGACCGCCGACGCCGCCCGCATCACCTCCCTGCCCGGCGAGCCGCCGTCGGTGCTGGTGGCCAACCTGCCCTACAACGTGGCGGTGCCGGTGGTGCTGCACCTGCTCGCCACGGTCCCCTCCCTGGCACGGGGCCTGGTCATGGTGCAGGCCGAGGTCGCCGACCGGATGACAGCGCCGCCGGGCAGCCGGGTCTACGGCGTGCCCTCGGTCAAGCTGGCCTGGTACGCGTCCGCCCGCCGGGCGGGCCCGGTCTCCCGGAACGTGTTCTGGCCGGTGCCTAACGTGGATTCCGGGCTCGTCGCCTTCACCCGGCGCGAGCCGCCGGATCACCAGGTGCGGCGGGAGGAGGTCTTCGCCGTGGTCGACGCCGCGTTCGCGCAGCGCCGCAAGACCCTCCGGGCGGCGCTCGCGCAGTGGGCAGGCGGCCCGGCGGAGGCGGAACGCATCCTGCGCGGGGCGGGAGTGGACCCCGGTGCCCGCGGCGAGTCGCTACATGTGGCTGAATTCGCCCGTATCGCCCGGGAGGCCCGACGGTGATCCCCGCCGGCTGGCCGCAAGTTAGGATCGGGGAATCGTGATCCCTGTGACAGCCGTGACCGCTCACGTGCCGGCGAAAGTGAATCTGCACCTGGCCGTCGGCCCGGTTCGCGACGACGGCTACCACGAACTGGTGACCGTGTTCCATGCGGTGGCGCTGTTCGACGAGGTGACGGTCGCGCCGGCGGACGGCGACAGCGTGGCCGTCACCGGCGAGGGCGCTGGCAGTGTGCCGGTGGATGAGACCAACCTCGCCGCCCGTGCCGCCGCCGTCCTGGCGCAGGCGGCCGCCCCCGACCGCCGGGACGCGCCCGGCCTGGCGATCCGGATCCGCAAGCGGATCCCGGTCGCGGCCGGCCTGGCCGGGGGCAGCGCGGACGCCGCCGCCACCCTGGTCGCCTGCAACGAGTTGTGGCGCACCGGGCTGAGCCAGCAGGAACTGTGCCAACTGGCCGCCAGCATCGGCAGCGATGTCGCGTTCGCGCTGCTCGGGGGGACGGCGATCGGGGTGGGGCGCGGCGACAGCGTCACCCCGGTGCTCGCGGCCGGCACGTACCACTGGGTGCTGGCCTTCGCCACCGGCGGGCTGTCCACCACGGAGGTGTATGCGGCCTGCGACCGCCTCCGGGCCTCCCGCGGGGAGCAGCCGGTTTCTCCCGACCTGGCGGCGGACAACGCCCTGCTGACCGCGCTGCGTTCCGGTGATCCGCACGAACTCGGGCCGCTGCTCGCCAACGACCTCCAGCCGGCCGCGATCTCCCTGCGCCCGGACCTGCGGCGGGCGCTGGCGGCGGGCCGCGAGCATGGTGCTCTCGGCGCCATGGTGTCGGGTTCCGGCCCGACCTGCGCCTACCTGGCCAAGGATGCCCGCCACGCGCAGGATCTGGCGGTAGCGCTGACCGGCGCCGGGGTCTGCCGGACCGTCGTCCAGGTGGTGGGCCCGGCGCCCGGCGCGACCGTGGTCAGCATCGCGCCGGAGCAGGCGTGAACCTGGTCAACCTGGAAAAGGCGGTCAAAGGCTTCGGGCAGCGGCTGCTGCTTGACGGCATCTCGGCCGGTGTGGCAGCGGGTGAGCGGATCGGGGTTGTCGGCCGCAACGGGACCGGCAAGAGCACGCTGCTGGCCGTCCTGGCCGGGACCGGGCAACTCGACGACGGCCGGGTCACCCGCACCCGCGACCTGCGGATCGGGCATCTGTTCCAGCAGGACCGGCTGGCCGGCAGCGTGGGCAGCCTGGTCACCGGCGGCCGGCCCGAGCACGTCTGGGCTGGGGACCCGCGCACCCGGTCGGTGATCGCCGCCCTGCTGCCAGGGATCGATTTCACATCCTCCGCGGAACGTCTGTCCGGCGGTGAATCACGCCGGGTCGCGCTGGCCGCCCTGCTGGTGGGCGACCACGATCTGCTGCTGCTGGACGAGCCGACCAACCACC
Organism: Actinomycetota bacterium; assembly: GCA_003541285.1. Classification (GTDB taxonomy): domain Bacteria; phylum Actinomycetota; class Actinomycetes; order Streptosporangiales; family Streptosporangiaceae; genus UBA9676. Next base: position 2,271 of record DPMS01000253.1, on the reverse strand, counting down.
TCGACGTGGCGGCGATCGACTGGCTCGCCGGCTTCCTGCGGGACCTGGGCACCGCGATGGTGGTCGTCACCCACGACCGGTGGTTCCTGGACGCGGTGTGTGACCGGACCTGGGAGCTCGCGGATGGGCAACTGCACGCCTACGACGGGGGTTATGCCGCTTATGTTCTCGCGCGGGCGGAACGCGCGCGGATCGCCGACGCGGCGCAGCGCAGGCGGCGCAACCTGCTGCGCAAGGAGCTGGCCTGGCTGCGCCGCGGCCCGCCCGCCAGGACCAGCAAGCCACGGTTCCGGATCGAGGCGGCGAACGCGCTGATCGTCGGCGAGCCCGCGCCCCGGAACGGGGTCGAGCTGGTCAGGCTCGCCACCGCCCGGCTCGGTAAGACCGTGCTGGAGGCTGAGGATCTGACAGTCCGGATTGGGGAGCGGGTGCTGCTCGATCACGTCAGCTGGCAGCTGGGGCCTGGCGACCGGATCGGGGTGCTCGGGCCCAATGGTGCGGGTAAGACCTCGCTGTTGCGGGTGCTGGCTGGGTCTCTCGCGGGGGACGGCAGCCGGCGGTCCGGCTCCCCCTCCTCCACCTCCGCGGAGCCGGTTGTCGCGGGGCGCGTGGTGCGGGGGAAGACTGTGCGGCTCGGATACCTGCCGCAAGATGATGCGGGGCTGGATCCGGGGATGTCGGCGCGGGAGGCGGTGGCGCAGGTCAAGGGGAACCTGGCGGCCAGCGAGGGGGCCGGGTCGGCGGGGCAGTTGCTGGAGCGGCTGGGGCTGCGGGGGGATACCCAGTGGACGCCGGCCGGGGATCTGTCCGGCGGCGAGCGGCGGCGGGTGCAGGTGCTGCGGCTGCTGGTCGATGAGCCGAACGTGCTGCTGCTGGACGAGCCGACCAACGACCTGGACGTGGACACGCTGACCGAACTGGAGGACCTGCTCGACGGGTGGCCGGGATCGCTGCTGGCGGTCAGCCATGACCGGTACTTCCTGGAGCGGGTGACCGATCACGTGGTGGCGCTGCTCGGTGACGGGAAGCTGTCGTTCCTGGGTGGCGGCATCGACGAGTACCTGGCCCGGCGGGCGGCGCAGGAGCAGGCTGGCCGGGGTGGCGCGGCTGGCGGTGCCGGGGCCAGCGAGCGGGCGGCGGGCCCGGCGCCAGGGTCGGCGGGCGCGCAGCGGGCGGCACGCAAGGAACTGCAGCGCCTGGAACGGCAGCTCGGCCGGATCGGTGAGCAGGAGGCGGAGCTGACCAGGCTGCTGGCCGTGCAGGCGAGCGACTACCAGAAGCTGATCGAGCTGGGCGCCCAGCTGCGCGCTGTCCAGCGGGAGAAAACCCAGCTCGAGGAGCAGTGGCTGACGGTGGCGGAGGAACTGCCCAGCTGAGCCGCGTGGCGGTACCTCGCGCCGGGGACCGCCGCTCAGAAAGCGCCAGCTACGGGTCAGGAAGAAATTAGCCAGACCGTCCGCATTTCGTATTCATTGGCGGCCGGAGAAAGTGGCCGCCTGATTACAGGAATAGCAAAGCGGTGGTTAAACCGCCGCTTTCATCGGACGCTTATCGGTACCGTGACCTGGACATCCACATGGGGTCTGCGGCTGATAACTGCCTGAGCCCGGACGGCTGAATAGAGGCTGATATGCGCAGAAAAGTGCTTACCTCAGCTGTTCTCGTGCTGGCTCTCCTTTTCGTGGCGCTGCTTTCCGCCGCCGCACCCGCGGCGCCGGCCGCCGCGCAGGTGACCGGCAGTGTGCTGCTGGCGGCCGGTGATATCGGCAGCTGCTCCACGACCACCGGGTCCACGGCGACGGCCACGCTGGTGGGGTCCAGCCGCGGGATCGTCGCTCCGCTCGGCGACGCCAACGGCCCGGACAACAGCCTGGCCCAGTACCAGCAGTGCTACGGGCCCACCTGGGGGAAGTACCTGTCCCGCACCAGGCCCGCCGCGGGCAACCGCGATCTTGAGCTGCCGGGCCCGACCGGGTACTACGACTACTTCGGCGGCGCGGCCGGGCCGCGCGACAAGGGCTATTACTCCTATACCCTCGGCACCTGGCACATCGTGGTGCTCAACTCCAGCTGTGGCAAGGTCGGCTGCGCGGCCACTGGTGCGCAGGGGAAGTGGCTCAGCGCAGACCTGGCCGCCCACCCGGACACGTGCACCCTGGCCTACTGGCACCGGCCGCTGTTCACCTCCGGCGCGGTTCACTCCGGCGCCACCTCGATGCGAGCGCTGTTCACGATCCTGTACGACCACCACGCGGACGTCGTGCTGAATGC
>DPMS01000925.1 GCA_003541285.1 Actinomycetota bacterium | reverse complement strand
GGTGCCGACCGGGCTGAGCTGGCGGCGGGCGATCTGCCGGGACCGCCCGGACAGCACCGCGTAGGACCGGCCGCGCAGCGCCCGGGCCTGCAGTGCCAGCGGGAGAGCCACCGCGCCGACCAGCAGCCAGCCCATCCCGGCGGCGCCGGGGAAGTTCGGCGGGAAATTGCCGATATCCGCATACAGCTGGTAGGTGGCGAGGGAGAAGTTGGAGTTGTACGCGAGGGTAGCGGCAACCCCGAAATCGCTGACCGATTCGGCGAAGCCGATCGCGAGCGCCGACCAGATGGCCGGGGCGATGATCGGCAGGACGAGCCGCAGCGCCGCCGTCCGGCTGGCACCGTGCACCCGGGCGGCGTCCTCGAACTCCTGGCCCAGGCCGGACAGGGCCGCGGTGATGGCCAGAAAGGTAAACGGCACGCAGCGCACGCCGAGCAGTAGCACGACCCCGAACGGGCCCATGATGGCGTGGGTGACCCCGGGGAGGTTAAGGCCGACCCGGTACATGACGCCGTCAGGCTGGACCAGGCGCTGCCAGCCAAGCGCCGGCAGCCAGGAGGGCAGTAGCAGCACCAGCCACATGCTGGGTGCCACCAGCCGCCGGCCGGGCAGGCTGGTGCGCGCCGCCAGCCAGGCGATAGGGAAGCCGATGGCCAGCCCGAGTGCGGCTGCGGCGGTGCTCACCCACAGCGAGTTGAAGACCGCGACCGCGGTCGCCCCGGTGAACGTCTGGCGCAGATAGGCCAGGGTGAACCACTGCTGGCCCTGGCTGAACAGGCGCGGCGAGACCGCTAGCACCAGGAAGCAGGCCGAGGGGGCCAGGATGAACAGCACCAGCAGCAGCCAGAACACGAGCCTGGCCAGGTTACGTGAGGTCGGCCGGCCTCGGGTCGCAGGCGGGCTGCCTCGCCCACCGCGTCCGGTCCCAGGATCGGCCGGGACCGGAGCGGTGGGCGGCATCGGGCCGGTAGTGATCATTACCTGCGCCCGGTTTCCTTCGCTGGCTGGTCTTCATGCCGTCCGGTGGGAGGAGTCACCGGACGATGTTGCTGTCGAACCATGTGTTGATGGTTGCCTCAAGCGGCCCCCACTTGTAGGGGTCGATCGTCTGTGTCTTCACGGAGGATGCCGGCGGCAGCCCAGGCAGCGGGTTCACTCCCTGGATCACGGGGTAGTACAGCGAGTCACCGGTGGGATCGCCGCTCTGCTGGACCTTCTGGCCCTGCGAGGAGAGCACGAACTGGATGAACTTCTTGGCCTCCGCCTGCTCGGCCGCGGGCGCCTTGGCGTCAATGCCGATCGCGCCCGGTAGCAGCGTGGCCGGGTCCAGGTACTTGACGACGAGGTTCTTGTCCCCGAGTGCCGCGCCTACCCCGGCTGAGCTCTGCACCAGTGCGAGCTTGATCTGGCCGCTGGTGAGCGCCTGGAGGGTTGGCCCGTTGGTGGGATGAACAATCAGCCCGTTGGCCTTGAGCTTGCTGAAGTACTGCTCACCCGGCGATACGCCGCCTAGATAGTTCATCATGCCGGCGATGAACGGGTAGGTCGGGCCGGACTGGGAGGGGTCGTTCATGCCGACTATGCCCTTCCACTGTGGCTGGAGCAACTGCTGCCAGTTTGTGGGGGGGTTGGGCACCTTGGTCTTGTCGTAGACGAGCGCGGCCATGAACGTGACGCCGGTGGGCGTGTAGCTCTTGTCTGCGGGCAGGGACTGGCTGCCGAGGCTGCTCCAGGCCACGTTGGGCTCGTAACCCCTCAGGAGCAGGCCCTGCTTGTCCAGGGAGGCGAAGGCGGTCGCGCCGTCCACCCAGAGCAGGCCCCAGTTCGGGTTGTTCTTGGACGCCTCGATCTGGGTGAGCAGCGGGCCGGTGGAGTTGTCATCGAGTTTGACGGGGATACCGGTGGCCTTCTGGAAGGCAGTTGTCATCGCCTTGTCGTAGCCCTGCGCCGAGTACACGACGAGCGGCACCTTGGTCGGCTGCCCCGCCGGCGACGACGACGATCCTGAGTTCGACGAGCTTGAGCAGCCTGCCACGGCGAGCGCTCCCACGCCCACCAGGCTGGCGATGCCGAGCATCCTGTTGCGCCATGCGGTGCGATTCATGGCCGCAGCTTGCGCCCGCCGGCCGTCGCCGGAATGACCGTTAGATGACAGCCCGGTGAAGCGTCGGATACAAAGTGGATCTAACAGCCGTCACATTTGACAGTTCACTGTTGTTACTATGATCTAGCAGGGAGGGTAGTGCGGAGGAGGTGTGGCTAGTGGATGTCCGCTTCCTCCGCGTATACCCGGGCGGCATACCCCTCCAGCGCCTGCGCGCATTCCGCGAGCGCCTTCTCGGCCGGCCCGCGCCCTTCGGCGCCGAACACGTCGCGCTGGCGGACTCTGGCGAACCACTTCTGGAGCTTGACGAGGTCGACCTCGTTCTCCTCCAGTTCGGCGAACGTGAAGTGCTCGGCGACGTGCTCCTTACGCACCTGTGCCAGGAAGTCCTCGCAGCGGTCGGCGATCTCCTCGTACTCGTCGTCGCGGGCGGCCTGGAAGGCGGCGAGCACCTCGGACCCGCCGGCGAGCACGCCGCACGACATCAGCACGGCGGTGCCGCCCATGTCGAGGATCTCGCTGCGCAGCTTCCGCAGCGCACGTTCCGCCCCCACGCTGGCGGGCAGCGCGGCAGCGGAGTTCTGCAGGTAGATGGCGCCAAGGCTCTTGATCCGGCGCCACACCGCCGAGCGGAGCCTGCTCGGCTCTGGCGGCACGCGGTAAATGAGGAGCAGCCAGCCCCTGTCCGCTGCCTGGACACCGTCGGCCACCCGCCCATTGTCTCAGAACGGCACACTCACGCCGTCCGATCGCTCACGACCCCGCTGGAGGCCGCGTGAATGCCCTGCCTCTCATCCTGACCGTGTTCGTCGCCTGCGCGGTCGAAGCCGTCGAGGCACTGACGATCGTGCTCGCGGCCGGCCTGACCAGGGAATGGCGGTCCACCTTCCAGGGGATGGCGGCCGCGCTCGTGGTGCTTGCCGCCGTGGTAGCCGTGGCCGGGCCCACCCTCACCCTGCTGCCGCTGGGCGCCTTGCGGCTGGTCGTGGGAGCCCTGCTCGCCGTGTTCGGGCTGCAGTGGCTGCGCAAGGCGATCTTGCGGGCCAGCGGGCACAAGGCGCTGCACGACGAGGCAGCGATCTACCGCGAGCAGGTCAGCGCCGCGCAATCAGCGGCCAGCCAGCGCGCCGGCCTGGTGCACTGGTACGGCTTCACGCTCGCGTTCAAGGGCGTGCTGCTGGAAGGCCTGGAGGTGGTGTTCATCGCGATCACCTTCGGTGCCAGCCAGAAGAACGTCGGCCTGGCCGCACTCAGCGCCGCCGCCGCTGTCGTGGTGGTGGCTACCGCCGGGCTGGCGGTGCACGCGCCGCTGGCCCGCGTTCCGGAGAACACCATGAAGTTCGCGGTCGGGGTCATGCTGACCTCGTTCGGCGTCTTCTGGGGCGCCGAAGGAGCCGGGGTGTCGTGGCCTGGCAACGACGCCGCCCTGCTGGCGCTGGTCCCGCTGACCGCGCTGGCGGCCCTGGGCTACACGGCCCTGCTGCGCCGGGCCCAATCCGCGGCCCGGTCCGCGGCCCTGTCCGCCGCGGTGCCGGTCCTGGCGCATTCCGGTCCGGGCCAGCCCGGCCGGATGTCATCTGAGGAGGGTGCCCGATGACGAGCCAAAGCAGTGCCGTCAGCCGGACGGAGCGCCGGGTGCGCAACTGGCTGCGTTCGGCAGCGGCGTTCTGGTACGACTTCGTCATCGGTGACGACTGGCGGGGTGCCGCCGTGGTCGCGGTCGCCCTGGCTGGGACGGGGCTGCTGGCCCACGTCGCGCGGGTGGACGCGTGGTGGCTGGTGCCGGCCGGGGTTCTCGCCGCACTCGGCTGGTCCCTGCGCCGGGCGACCCGGCGGACATCCTGGCGAGCGCTGCCTGGCAGTGACGGCCGGGTCAGGCCGGACCGCGCGCCTTGACCAGGCCGGTCTCGTAGGCGAACACCACGGCCTGCACCCGGTCGCGCAGCCCGAGCTTGGCCAGCACCCGCCCGACGTGCGTCTTCACGGTGGCCTCGGAGACGAACAGCCGCCCGGCGATCTCGGCGTTGGACAGTCCCTGGGCGACGTTGGCGAGCACCTCCCGCTCGCGGCCGGTCAGGCAGGCAAGGTCGGGTGGGGCGGGCCCGTCGTCGGCCGGGAACAGCGGGGCGAAACGGTCGATGAGCCGGCGGGTGGTGGAAGGCGCCACCACTGCGTCGCCGGAGTGCACCGCCCGGATGCCGAACAGCAGTTCTTCCGGTGGCACGTCCTTGAGCAGGAAGCCGCTGGCGCCGGCTTTGAGCGCTGCGTAGGCGTACTCGTCGAGATCGAAGGTGGTCAGCATGAGCACGCGTGGCCGTTCCCCCGCCTGGCAGATCAGCCGGGTCGCCTCGATTCCGTCCAGCTTGGGCATCCGCACGTCCATCACGGCAATGTCCGCACTGACGGTGCGCAGGAGCTGGGTCGCGGCAAGCCCGTCCCCGGCTTCCCCGACCACCGTCATGTCCGGCTGCGCGTCGAGCACCATCCTGAACCCGGCCCGCACGAGTTCCTGGTCGTCGACCAGGACGATCCGGATGGTCATGCGGCGCCCGCCCCCGGCTCATCCATCCAGGCTCCCGATGGCTGGGCAGCCTGCGTGAGTACGGCGGGTCCCGGCTCAGGCACCCCGGTCGTGGCGGGCGCGAACGGCAGCCTGGCGGTGACCTGGAACCCACCACCAGCCCTGGGGCCCGCCTGCACCCAGCCCCCGTACACGGCCACCCGCTCGCGCATCCCGGTCAGCCCGTGCCCACCCCCGTCGGGGGTGGCGGCCGGTCCCGGGCCGTCGTCGGTGATCCGCAGCACCAGCGCGTCCTCCAGGTAGCGCAGTATGACCTGGGCTGTTGCCAGCGGCCCGGCGTGCTTGCGGGTATTGGTGAGCGATTCCTGGACGATCCGGTAGGCGGCCAGCGCGGCGCCGTCGGGCAGCGGCTGTGGCACCCCCTCGACGGTGAGTGCGACCGGCAGCCCGGCTGCCCGGGTCTGTTCCAGCAACTCCCCGATCTGGCCGATGCCCGGCAGCGGGGCGCGCCCAGGATCGGTCCCGTCGTCATCCCGGCGCAGCACGCCGAGCAGCCGCCGCATCTCCGCCAGCGCCTGGCGGCCGGTGCCGGCGATGGCGGCGAGCGCCTCCCTGGCCCGGGCCGGATCGGTGTCGAGGGTGTAGGACGCGCCGTCCGCCTGCACCACCATGACGCTGACGTTGTGCGCGACGACGTCATGCAGTTCCCGGGCTATCCTGGCCCGCTCGGCGGCAGCGGCGATCTGTGCCTGCGCGTCCCGTTCGGCCTCCAGCCGGGCCGCCCGCTCTTCCAGGTTCGCGTAGTACGCCCGCCGGTAGCGCACCGAGTCGCCCAGCACCCAGGCGATCAGGGACGGCCCGGCGAAGGCGATCGACCCGGTCAGCATCCATTCCAGCCAGGTCAGCTTGCCGGGGGTTCCCCACCGGCCGACCGCGGCGGCCGAGCCGGCCAGGCAGACCGCCAGCCCTGTGACCGAAACCCGCCGCGGTTTGTAGGCGGCCAGGGTGTAGAGCAGGATCACGACGGACAGGTCCGCCGGGCCTGGATGCAGGCCCGTCACCACCTGGAGGACGCCGACCGCGATGACGAAGGCGAAGGCGCCGACCGGGTGGGTGCGGCGGAGAACCAGCGGGATGGCTAGTGCGAGCCCCACCAGGATCATCGCGTAATACCCCGCCGGGACGGCCATGCCTACGCCCAGGAACGCGATGATGGCGGCCAGCCCGCCATCCACCAGTTTCGGGTGGCGGCGGAGCCAGGCGTACACGGCGGACACAGGTCAAGCGTAGGCCGGGCCTCGTGCCCGGGCCGTCATCCTGCCGGTCATTTGGCCGTCATCCTCAGGGCTGATACAGCCGCGGCCCGGAACCGGCATGCCGCGGATCAGCCGTCCGTGCCTGGCAGTGGCCGGGCAGCCAGCGCGGCCTCGCCGAATCCGCCGGCGCCGTCCGGCTGGATCTGGTAGCCGCCCGCACCGGGCAGGCCGGTCACCACGGCGGCCAGTTCATCGTCGATGAAATGCACGCCAGCGCCGTCGTCGCAGGCGAGCCCGGCGGGCAGCGCA
>DPMS01000658.1 GCA_003541285.1 Actinomycetota bacterium | reverse complement strand
CCCGAAGGCCATCCTCAACCCCGGTGTGCTGATCGATCCCTGACGGGCACCCGCCGGGACTGCCCGGCGGCCGGAGGAACGCAGGGTGCTCAGGTACTGGCGAGGCCGACGGGTATGAGGTACAGGACCGTCTGGCCGGCTGGGAGGGCGAGCGCAGCCGCCGCCTGGGCCTGGTCGAAACTACCGACGGGTACGGCTGCCAGCCCGCGAGCGGCCGCTGTGAGCAAGATGTTCTGGGCTGCGTGGCCGGCCTCGAGTTCGACGAACGCCCCGGCGCGGGTGCCGTACTTGGCCTGAGTGCGGGCCGGCACGGCGGCCACGACGATGATGCCAGGAGCGGCACCGACGGGAGCCTGCCCGAGAGCGGCGGCTTGCAGCGCGGGACGGACGCCCGTCCCCGGCCTGATCTCGGCCCGGTGGCCCTGGGGCAGATAGTGCATCACGTCGGTGGAGGTCACCACGTACAGTTCGAGCGGGTACAGGGCACCGGCCGAGGGGGCGGTGCGCTTGCCGTCGGCACTGGTGATTCCCTGCCCCGCCCACAGCAGCTGGCCAATGGCGGCGACCGGCAGCGGGTCCGGAAGGAAGGAGCGCCGGGAACGGCGCCGCTCGATGGCCTGCTCCAGCGACACCGGGCCATCGATGGCGGGTGCGGGCAACGCGACCGGCTTGCCGTAGCGCGCGGCCCTCCCTTGCGGCCGTGCGGGAACTCCCTGGCCGCAGCCGACGGCCAGCACCGAGACGGCGAGCCCGGTCAGCAGGTCACGGCGTTTCAACGAGCCGCCTCCCGTCACTGAAAATCACTTTGAGCGCCACCTGGCGCCTATCCCAGGTTCCAGGAGACCTGGCCGGCTGCCCAGGGGCCAAACGTCACCACCATCACACCCGGCTGGGGGCTTCAGCGCCCGGCGGGGCGTGGCCAGGGGATTGCCTCATCCCTGGCGCATGCCCGCCTGGACAGCAGCAGGCCCCGGGTCGGCGTTTCCGGCTCAGCCTGAGCTGGCGCATCGATGTCCCGGGCCGGTGATGGGCCAATGATGATCTCGACGATCATAGCGGGGACTCCGCGCTACCCGGCAGGCCGCAATTCACCCCTGCGGGGGGAGGCGGACGGACGCCCGCGGGATCACGCTGGGTCCCGTAGCAGGCGTTCCACACCGGCCCTGGCAGGGGTGAGTGCAAATGTCATATCCGTTGCTGGATGTGTTCCTGACCATGATGTGGTTCTTCCTCTGGATTCTGTGGATCTTCCTGCTGGTCAGGATCGTCATGGACATCTTCAGAAGCCACGACCTCGGCGGCTGGGGCAAGGCGGGCTGGCTCATCTTCGTGGTCGTCCTGCCATTCCTGGGTGTCCTCGTGTACCTCATCGCGCGTGGCCGCAAGATGACCGACCGGGAGGTCCGGCAGGCTCAGGCCCAGGACGAGGCGTTCCGCGCGTATGCCCGCCAGACGGCCCATGAGACCGGCACTGCTGACGAGCTCACGAAGCTGGCTGACCTGCGCGACCGTGGAGTGATCAGCCAGGCCGAATTCGAGCAGGGCAAGGAAAGGGTGCTCGGCGGGCAGGCGGCCTGACCCGCCCGGAGGCGCCACGCTCTGGATCGGATCGCTCCACGACTCGCTGGCGGAAGAGTGATGCGCGGTGGCTACCGGAGGGGAGAAGGCCAGCCGGCCCGTGCCTCCAGGCGGGACCAGATCCGGCGGCTCATCCAGGCCATCCGGGTCAGTGACGAGGCCGCGGTCCGGGACGCGGTGATCCGGCTGAGCCGTTCCCGGCCGCTGTTCGCTCCCTTCGCTTTCGCCGTCGGTGCCCTGGTGATGCTGTTCGGGGGGCTGAAGCTGCTGTTCTCCAACTGGCGGCTCACCCTGGTACAGATACTCCCGGCGATGTGGATCTGGCTCGCCATGCTGGACCTGAAAGTCCACGTGCTGCGCGGGCGGTCCTTTCGCGTGCTGGACGGGGCCGGCCACCATCCCGCTCGTGCTCGCCGTCGCCGCGATCACGGCAGCGAGCTTCTTTCTCAACGCCGTGTTCGCCTTCGCCATCTCCAGGCCGGGCCAGCCCCAGATCCGGCCGGCGTTCCGCGAAGCCCGGTCCCACCTCGCCACCATCCTGGGCTGGGGCTTCGCCGTCGGCATCTGCCTGGGCCTGTCCACGATCATCTTCACCCGGTGGGGACGATGGTGGTTCGCGATCTCGCTGAGCATTGTCATCGCGGTGATGATGATCGCCTATGTCGCGGTTCCGGCCCGGATGATCGGGATCAAGACCAAGCACTCCAGACGGGACGAGCTGACCGCCAGCGTTGTCGGCGGGACCATCGGGGCGGTGGTCTGCACCCCCGGTTATCTTCTCGGCCGCGCCGGGCTCGTCATGCTCGGGTCACACGCGCTCTTAATACCGGGCATCATCGTGTTCGCGATCGGCCTGGCATTGCAGGCAGGTACCACCAGCGCGGTCAAGGCGGTGCAGATGAGCGCCAAGCTGGTCGCCGGGCACCAGCCGCCCGCGGGCGGCCCGCCGCGTCCCAGCCCGGGGCTGTGAACTCAGGTTGTGCTTTCACCATCCCGCTGGACGGCTGACCATCTGAGCAGCCCGATGTCTGCCACCATGTTCACGTGACGGCGCATCGCCTGACGTGCGCCGGGCACATCCCCGCGGCGGACGGCCTCCAGGATCCGCCGGTGCGCCCGCAGCGAGCGGGGAGGACGCCCGGGCTCACCCAGCGAGCTGTGCCGGGTCTCGCTGATCGGCACCGCGAGCCCGGCCATGAAGTCGGCGAGCAGCGGGCTGCGCGCCGCCCGGGTGATGGCCTCATGAAAGAGCCGGTCGCCCTCCTCGCCGAGGCCGCCCGCATCGATGTCGGCGGCCATCAGGTCGAGTGCCTGGTCCATCGCCGCGATGTCTGCCCCGGTCCGGCGCGCCGCCGCAAGCGCGGCCAGTTGCGTCTCCAGCGCCTCCCTGGCCTCGAGGATGGCCGGCAGCCGGTGCCGTCTTGTCGTCAGCTCCATCAGGCGGCCTGAGTCATCCGGGAGCGACCGGAGATAGATGCCGTCGCCGTGCCGGACCTCCAGCGTTCCGCGCACCTCGAGTGCGATCGTGGCCTGGCGGACAGACGCCCTGCTCACGTGCAGAGCCTCCGCGAGGTCGCGCTCCGACGGCAGGCGGTCACCAACCCCCAGCCCGGTGACCTCAACATAGTCGAGCAGCCTGGCGGCGAGCTGCTCGTACAGCCGGCGCCGGTCAGGAGCGCGGAGAGCCTCGGTACTGGGCCGACCGGCCCGTGGCCTCGCTGGCATAGGTCGCCTCACCTCTGGTAGCCGGGCCGCATCCGGTGAACCGGCTCCGCACAGCCCGGCCCGTCTCCCGCGGCGCGGCAGCGGCCCGGACCCCGTTGACACCCAGGATAGCGATCATTATCTTCGGGCTACTGGCTCAGCCACTTACTGTTTGTCCCTGTGTGCCCCCAGCCACGCCGAAGGGATGACATGACCACCTTCCTCGTCAGCGTCGGCATCGGGCTTGCCACCGCGGCAATCCTGTCGCTGTCAGCGGTCGCGTTCACGCTTGAGTACGCGGTCAGCCGCGTGGCGAATTTCGCGCATGGCGAGTTCCTCACCATCGGCGCCTACGCCGCCTATTCCGGGCAGACGTTCTTTCATCAGAACGTCGCTGCGGCCGCCCTGATCGCCGCGGCGGCGGGCATGCTGGCCGGGCTTGCCCTCAATGCCGGGCTGATAGAGCAGTTCCGGGGGCGTAGCGCCATCACGGTCTTCATCGCGACGCTCGGGGCAGCGCTCATCGTGGAGAACGTGCTCGTCATGGTCTACGGAGCGGCGAACGTCTCCTACACCTTCGCGCAGGGCGGCCTGCACCACGTGGGGCCATTCCTGTGGACCACCTCGGACATCGAGGTGATCTTCTCCGCACTGGCGGTCGCGGGCCTGATCTACCTGCTCCTACAGCACACACGTTTCGGCAAGGCGGTCCGGGCGGTGTCGCAGGACCGGGCACTCGCGCAGGTGAGCGGGATCCCCGCACAGCGGATCGTCATGCAGACCTGGGGGCTCGCGGGCGCGGTCTCCGGGTTCGCCGGGTTCGTGCTCGCCGACACGATAGGCACCTTCGGTCCCACACTCGGCTTCGGCTTCCTGCTGCTCACCATCACGGCAACCGTCGCCGGCGGGCTCGGGCGGCCGTACGCGACCTTCGGTGGCGCCCTCATCGTCGGGCTGGTGATCGAGATCGCCGGCACGTATACAAGCTCCGCTTACCAGCTTGTGTACGCGTTCCTGCTGCTGGTTGTGCTCATGCTGTTCCGCCCGAACGGCGTGTTCGTCCGGCGGAGCGCAACGGCAGTGCGTGCCTGATGTACTGGGTCAGCGTCATCACCGAGGCGGGCATCTTCGCCATCCTCGCCCTCGGCCTCGACGTGGTCTGGGGCTGGGGCGGCGATTTCGACCTCGCGTTCTACGGTTATCTGGCCCTCGGCAGCTACATGACCTTTGTGCTGGCGATCGGCAAGCCGACCCCGCCGGTCGAGTACATCATCGGCTGGCATCTGCCTGTCGTGCTCGCGATGATGCTGGCGGTTGCCACCGTCGTGTGCCTCGCGGCTGTCATCGGGGCCATCGCCCTGCGGAACCTGCGCGACATCTACTTCGCAGTGACGACGCTCGGTGCGGTGAGTGCGCTGTACCTGTTCGTCGAGAACTACACGCCATTGTTCAATGGCTACAACGGCGTATACGGGCTGATCAACCCCGGGCAGACAGCGCTGAACCTGACGTACAACGGTTACCGCATCGTGCTGCTTTTCGTTGTCCTGCTCCTGCTCTTGCTGGCCTACCTCCTGGTGCAGCGGCTGTCGCGGAGCCCGTTCGGCCGGATGCTGCGCGCGGTGCGTGAAGACGAGCGCGCTGCTGCCGCGTACGGGCGCAAAGTGTTCTTCACGAAGTACCGCGCCTATCTCTTCGGGGCGGCACTAGCAGGCCTGACGGGCGGCCTGTTCGCGATCTTCATCAGCGCGTTCAACCCTTCCGCCTGGACGCCGCAGGAACTGCTGGTGATCTACGCGGCGATCCTCGTCGGCGGCCGCGGCAATCCCCGCGGGGTCATCCTGGGTGTGTTCGTGGTCTACATCGGCTTCATCGAACTCACCAGGTTCCTGCCGTCACCGGCCTCGCGGCCCGATTTCGCCCTTGCCGCGCGCCAGGTCCTCATCGGCCTCATGATCATCCTGATGCTCAGGTTCCGGCCGGAGGGGATCTTCCGGGAGCGGCCCGGGGTGGACGGGGTGCAGCGGCGGGCCGGGTTTCTGCCCAGGCCGCTGCGGGCACTTACGGCAGCCGCCCCGGTCAGTGCACTGGCCGCCGGGCAGGGCCAGGCCGGTGCCACTGGCACGCAGGCCACGCAAGGGGACGGGCCGGCCGGCACCGACCCGGAGGGCATCTCGGCCGGCGCTGCGCGCGACTCCGTGGGCGAACGGCAGGCTGCCGACGGAGGAGGCGCCGGATGAGCGCCCCGCTGCTCGAGATCGAGAACCTGACGAAATCGTTCGGCGGCATCCATGCCGTCCGTCAATGCACTTTCTCGGTGCCCGAGGGCCAGGTAGTCGGCCTGATCGGCCCGAATGGCGCGGGCAAGAGCACGGTGGTGGATCTCGTGTCCGGCTTCGGGCGGCCGGACTCGGGCAGCATCAGGTTCGCTGGTCAGTCGCTGGCCGGGAAACGCCCGGATGTCATATCCCGGCTGGGGCTGATCCGGACGTTCCAGACGCCACGGGAGTGGCGCAACCTGACCGTCATGGACAACGTCCTGCTGGCGCGGCGCCGGTTCGGCAGCGAGTCGCTCTGGCGCTCGATGACCCGCGCCCGCCGGCTGCGCCGGGAGGAGGAACCGGACCGCGCTGCTGTCCGGGCCATCCTGGAGCGATTCCAGCTGATGGACCTCAGGAACGAGTTCGCGGTGAGGCTGAGCGGGGGCCAGAAACGGCTGCTGGAATTCGCGCGTATCGCTGCGGCCGAGCCCCACTTGATCATCCTGGACGAGCCGATGGGCGGTGTGAATCCCGTGCTCGGTGCGCGGATAGGCGAGGCCGTCGGCCAGTTCGCCCAGGAGGGCCGCACCGTGATCGTGGTCGAGCACAACCTCCCGTTCATCGAGAAGACCTGCGGTCAGGTGGTGGTGATGGACCTCGGGGAGGTCATAGCACAGGGGCCATTTTCCGGCCTCCGGGACAACCCGCGGGTGGTCGAGGCCTATCTCGGAATGGACCAGAGCCATGGCTGAGCCAGCGCCCGAGGTGGTACTGCGAGCCGACGGCGTGACGGCCGGGTACGGCGGGCCGCCGATCATCGAAGACGTCTCGCTGACCGTCCTGGCCGGGAAGATCACCGCGATTGTCGGGCCGAACGGGGCTGGGAAGTCCACGCTGCTCAAGGCCCTGAGCGGAGTGCTGAAAGTCTCCCGCGGCGAGGTGCATGTCCGGGGCGGCAAGACGACGAACATCCCGCCGGAGAAACTCGTCAGGCACGGCCTCGGCTATGTCCCCCAGGTCTCCAATATCTTTCCCGACCTGACTGTGCGGGAGAACCTGGAAATGGGGGCGTTCACCCGCCGCAGGGGAACGGGTGCGCGGATCGACGAACTGTGCGAACTGTTCCCTGACCTCGCCATATCGCTTCGCCGCCGGGCAGGGATGCTCAGCGGAGGTCAGCGCAGCATGCTCGCCATGGCCAGGGCACTCATGCTTGAGCCAGCCGTGATGCTGCTGGACGAACCGAGCGCCGGGCTGGCCCCCCTGCTCCAGAGCGCGCTCTGGGAGCAGATAGAGAAAATCGCCGCAACCGGCGTCGGGATCTGCGTTGTCGAGCAGAACACCCGGCGCACACTCCGCCACGCGCACTGGGGCTACATCCTCGTGCTCGGGCGCAACAGGCTCGACGGTCCTGCACAGGAACTGCTCCACGACGACAGCGTCGTGGAGCTCTACGTCGGCCGCATGAGTTGACCAAGGCGAGCCTGAGGCGCCCCCAGAACACCGCAGGAACCCCCTGCCTGCACCGCTGGACGGCTCGCACCGCACAGAGGGAGAACCAGCGTGAAACATCGCATGATCAGCAGGTCAGCCGGCGCCTGTGCGGCGGCCGTCCTGCTAGCCGCCTGCGCATCCTCGAGCAGCGGATCGGGCGGCAGCTCATCCGGCCCGGTCACCTATGGAGTCCTGTCCTGCTTCACGGGCCGGCTGGCGAGCCTGGGGCAGGCGATGCTCCAGGGCGCCAGGGTGGCCCAGAGCGAGATCAACACGGCCGGAGGTGTGCTCGGCCGCAAGGTGCAGCTAGTGACCGGAGATACCAGCTGTGACGTCGCCGACGGGGTGACCGCGGCCAACCAGATGCTGACGAAGAACGTCAGCGGGGTGATCGGCCCGGAGACGCAGGAGATCAACGGCGTGGAGCCGATCCTGGATTCCAACCACATCGTCGACGAGTTCCAGGGCGGCGACACCGCCCGCGACCACCAGACCGACCCGTACTTCTTCCGTGACAGCCCGTCTGACTCCCAGCTCGGCGTCGCCATGGCGCTGTATGCGCACACCAAGGGCTACACGAAGGCGGTCATGCTGTTCTACTCGGACCCGGCGGCGCAGACCTTCCTGAAGCCGGTGTCCCAGACCTTCACCAAGCTCGGCGGCACCATCCTGAAGACCATCATCGTGACCCCGGATCAGACGTCGTACCTGAGCCAGGTGCGGGAGGCGATCGCCGCGCATCCGCAGGTGATCTTCACGCAGGAGGACCCGCCGACCGCGGCCGTCCTGTTCCGGGAGTTCAAGCAGCTCGGCGGGCAGAACATCCCGTGGGTCGGCACCGACGTCACCAGCGGCAGCGACTACCTCAAGGCGATCGGCTACCCGACCGCGCATGCCGTCCTGACCTCGGTGTACGGCACATCGGTGAGCGGGGCGGCAACCACCGCCTTCACGAACAAGTTCAACACGCTCTACCCCAGCCAGAAGACGGCGGGCCCGCTGGCCAACGCGAACTACGCCTATGACGCCGTCATCTCGCTGGCGCTGGCCGGTGACTACGCGAAGACCACCAACGGAACCACGGTCGCCCACGACATGACCAAGGTGACGAACCCGCCGGGCACCGCCTGCTACACCTACTCGACGTGCCTGAAGCTGCTGAAGGCCGGAACGAAGATCAATTACGAGGGAGCAAGCGGGAGCCTCGACTACAACCAGTACAACAACACGTTCGGCCCGTATGGCGCCTTCCAGGCCAGTACCTCGGGCGTGGAGCAGCAGGTCTACGTGATGTCGGCGACCGCGCTCGCGGCGGCCACCCCGTAACCGGCACCGGGCCAGCCCCGCGCCTGCGCGAGCCAGGCACGGGCGCGGGGCAGCCCGGAACATACGACAAGCGCAGGGGGCGGAGGGTGCCCCGCGCCTGCCCGCCTCCGGGGAAGGAAGCGATGACGCAGACGCAGCCTGCCGGGCCCGTGGGCCCGCTGGCGGGCGTGCACGTGCTCGACCTGGCACGGGTGCTTGCCGGCCCCTACGCGGCGATGCTGCTCGGCGACCTGGGCGCCGAGGTGATCAAGCTGGAACGGCCGGGCGCGGGGGATGACACAAGGCAGTGGGGCCCGCCGTTCATGCAGGCCGGTGACGGGGCTGAGAGCACCTACTACCTGTCGGTCAACCGCGGCAAGCGCAGCGTGGCCATCGACCTGAAAGACCCGGGCGAACGGGACCTCGTTGAGGCGCTGGTGCGCTGGGCCGACGTGCTGATCGAGAATTTCCGCCCTGGCGTGATGGACCGGCTCGGGCTGGGAGACGACCGGCTCGCTGAACTGAATCCGCGGCTGGTCAGGCTGGCGATCAGCGGGTTCGGCGAGCGGGGCCCGGACAGTGACCGGGTCGGCTACGACCAGATCCTGCAGGCCGAGGGCGGCCTGATGAGCCTGACCGGGACCGCGGTCAGCCGGGCGGTCAAGGTCGGTGTCCCGGTCGCAGATGTCAGCGCGGCACTGTTCGGGGTGATAGGCGTGCTCGGCGCACTGGTGGAACGTGAGCGCAGCGGGCTCGGCCAGCGGGTCTCCACCTCGCTGCTGGCCTCGCAGATCGGCATTCATACCTTCCAGGGGGCCAGGTACCTGGTAGCGGGAGAGGTGCCCGGGCTCTCGGGCAACCACCACCCGACGGTCGCTCCCTACGGCGTGTTCGACGCCGCGGACGCCCCACTGGTCATCGCGGTCGGCAACGAAGACATCTGGCGGCGTTTCGCCCCGCTCGCCGGGCTGGATCCTGCTGACAGCAGGTTCGCCACGAATGCGCTGCGCCTGGGCAACATCGCCGAACTGCACAAGATCATAAACGCGACGCTTGCCCGCCGAACGATTGCTGACTTGCTGGGCCAGTTCCACCAGGCCGGCGTACCGGCGGGCGAACTGAAGACCCTGGACCGGGTCTACGAGAGCGAGCAGGCACGCGCGGAGGGCCTGGTCTGGGAGGTGGAGCATCCGCAGCTCGGCCGCATCCGGCTGCCGGGCAACCCCGTGCATTACGGCCGCAGTGTGCTGTCGCCGGGGCTGCCGCCGCCGGCCCTCGGCGAGCATACCGATGAGCTGCGCGCGGCCCTGCTCGGCCATGTGCAGGCCGATGACCGCTGATCCCCGCCCGGTCTACCAGGAGATCGCCGATGCCGGGAGCCTGGCACGGTTCGGCGATGAGATCGCGGCAGGCAACCCGAGCGACTGGCCCGGTTACCAGGCACAGCTTCGCCGGGCCCGGAAAGCGACCGGCGCCCGCCATGCGGTGACCACGGGTGTGGCGACCGTCGAAGGCGAGCCCTGCGTGCTGGTCGGCTTCGATTTCGCGTTCCTCGGCGGCTCGATGGGAGCCGCCGAGGGCGCCAGGATCGCGCGGGCCTTCTCGGTCGCGGCGGCGCAGCGCCTGCCTGTCGTCGGCGTCGCCGCCTCGGGCGGTTCCAGGATGCAGGAGGGCACCACCGCCCTGACCCAGATGCAGGCTGTCGCGGCGGCCGTCGCCGGAGCGCGGCGGGCGGGCATCCCGCATATCGGGGTGGCCGGTGACCCGACCACCGGCGGGGTATGGTCATCCCTCATCGCCAGCGCGGACGTGCTCGTTGGCGTGCCGGGCGCCCGGGTGAGTTTCTCGGGCTCCCGCACCCGGCCCGCTGGCGCGGACCCCGGGTCGGGGGACTACCTCGCCGAAGGCCAGTGGGCGCACGGGTTCGCCGACGTGCTGGCGCCGGTGCACCGGCTGCGTGCCGAGGTCGCCGCAGTCATCCGGCTGCTGTCGCCGCGGTCGCGCGGCGGGGTCCCGGATCGGGCGCCGCTGCCCGCCTGGCCGGCCGGCGCCAGCGCTGGCGACGGTGGCGGAAAAGAAGACGATGGCGGGGATCGCGGTGCGGACGGCTGGGCACAGGTCGGCCGCGCACGGGGGCGCGGGCGGGCCCGCGCGGACCAGTGGCTGGCGGGTTACTTCGGGCAGTCCTTCGAGATCCGCGGTGATCGCTGCGGTGGCGTTGATCTGGGCTTGCGCTGCGGGTTCGGCAGCCACGACGGTGCCACGATCGCGTACATCGCGCAGACCGGCGAGCGGACCACCGCGGCGGGGTTCAGGGACGCGACCCGCCTGCTCGGGCTGGCCGGGCGGCTCGGGCTGCCGGTCCTCACGCTGATTGACACCCCGGGCGCCGCGGCGGCCCCGGCCGACGAGGCTGCCGGGATCGGCCCGGCGATCGCCGAACTGTTCGTCGCGGTCGCTGCCAGCCAGGTCCCGGTCACATCCGTGGTCATCGGCGAAGGCGTGTCCGGCGGGGCACTCGCGCTGGCGTCACCACGCGACCTGTGGATCGCCTGGGACGGCTATCTCGCTGTGACCGCACCGGAGCTGGCGGCCTCGATACTCAAGCTCGACGCCGCTGACATCCCGGCGGTGGCCGGGCGGCTGCAGCTCACCCCGGCCGAGCTGCTGGCCCGCGGCATCGTGCGCGGGATCATCCAGCCTCCGCGGCCAGCCGCGGATGACGTCAGGCAGCCGACCCCAGATAGTCGAGCGCGGCGCTGACCCCATCGCGGGCGATGGGCACCCCTGCCCGGGCGAGCCCCATCTCCACTCCGCACAGCGCGCCCGCCAGTGACAGGTCGCTCAGATCCCCGAGGTGGCCGATGCGGAACACCCGCCCGGCCAGCCGGCCCAGCCCGGCGCCGAGCGACATGTTGTAGCGCTCGAGGATCAGCTGGCGCACCAGGTCAGCATCGTGCCCGTCAGGAACCATGACAGCGGTGAGCGTAGGGGAGTAGTCAGCGGGCTGCTGGCAGACGATGCCGAGCCCCCAGCCGCGGACCGCCCGGCGGGTAGCCTCCGCATGCCGGGCGTGCCGTGCGAAGACGGCTGGCAGTCCCTCCTCGTCGAACATGGCGAGCGCCTCACGGAGCCCGAACAGCAGGTTGGTTGGCGGCGTGTAGGGGAAAAGGCCGGTCCCGGCCGCCGCGAGCAGCGGCTGCCAGTCCCAGTAGCTGCGCGGCAGGCGGGCACGGCTCGCCGCGGCGATCGCCTTCTCGCTGACCGCGTTCAGGCCCAGGCCGGGGGGCAGCATCATGCCTTTCTGGGAGCACCAGATGGTGACGTCGACACCCCACTCGTCGTGGCGGTACTCCACTGACCCGAGACACGAGATCGTGTCCACGATCAGCAGCGCCGGATGCCGGGCGCTGTCCATCGCAGCCCGGATCAGCGGGATCTGGCTGGCACAGCCGGTGGACGTTTCGTTCGCAACGATTGTCACCGCCTTGATCTGGTGCCCCGGATCCGTGGACAGCTTCCCGTGAACCTGCCCGGCCTGGACGCCCCGGCGCCAGTCACCGGGAACGATGTCAACGGCCAGGCCCAGCTTCCTGGCCATCTGTGACCACAAGGTGGCAAAGTGCCCAGTGTCGAAGGCGAGCACGCGATCGCCGGGCGACAGCGTGTTCACCAGCGCGGCCTCCCAGGCGCCGGTGCCCGAGGAGGGATACAGGGCGACGGGCCGCGCCGTGCCGCACAGCCGCCCGGCGCCAGCGAGCACGTGGCGGGCCAGCGCGGCGAACTCCGGGCCGCGGTGATCGATGGTGGGTGCCGCCATCGCCCGCAGTACGCGGTCGGGGACATTCGTCGGCCCCGGGATCTGGAGAAAGTGGCGGCCGCTCTGGTACGCCATGTACATGTCCTTTCGCAGTGTGGCGGGCACCGGGCCGGCACCGGGGGGCGAGCCGGGACCACCGCACCAGAGCGCGGAACTCGCGGCGGCGCTGCGGCGCGTGGTCGGCGGTGAGGTCCGGTTCGACTCCTACAGCAGGCACCTGTTCTCCCGCGACGCGAGTATGTATGCGATCGAGCCGATCGGGGTGGTTTTCCCCCGCGACGCCGCCGACGTAGCGGCCACCGTGTCCACCGCCGGCGAGTTCGGCGTCCCGGTGCTGCCCCGGGGCGCCGGGACCAGCCTGGCCGGCCAGACGGTGGGGCGGGCGATCGTGATGGATCTGTCCCGGCATATGAGCAGGATTATCGAGATCGACCCCGGGCGGCGCGTGGCGCGTGTGCAGCCCGGTGTGGTGCAGGAGCAGCTCAACCTGGCGGCCGCCCAGGATGGGCTGGTGTTCGGCCCGGACACCTCCACCAAGAACCGGGCCACGCTCGGCGGGATGATCGGCAACA
>DPMS01000143.1 GCA_003541285.1 Actinomycetota bacterium | reverse complement strand
GCGGCGGCGGCCAGCGGCAGCCCGAGCAGCAGGGTCAGCAGGTCGGTCAGCGGCACGTCGCCGAACATGGCGGGCAGGTCGCCGTGCGCCCAGACCAGCCCGGCGGCCAGGGCGAAAGCCATGCCGAGGACCGCGCTGAGCAGGCCAAGCGCGGCGGCGGTCGCGGCGGTGATCGTCCGCCGCGTGGTGGTGCTGGCCCCGGTTGCGGTGAGCGTGCGCAGGTCCCGCGCGGTCTCGCTGCGGATCAGGCCGATGGANNCAGGTGAGTCTGCAGGTGGTATTTGCGCACTGCGTACTCAGTGATCAGGGTGCTCGGCGCGGAGGTACCGCTGGGCAGGTTGCTGACCGCCTGCATCGTGGGGCTGGCCAGGCAGTGGTTGCTCAGCGTGCATGACGGACCGCCGTTGCCGCGACCGCCGCTTCTGTCGGGCTCGTTGCCGGAATTTTGCCAGGTCATCTGCATGTGTGACAGGCCCGCCAGCCCTGGCCGCGAGGTGAGGACGTCGGTTTCCGGAGCGATCTGGCTGGCCTTGATCCCGTACAAGGCGAGCAGCCGCGGGGTGGCTACGTACAGCGAGCCGGAGAAGTTGCTGTGGATTGGCGTACCTGCCTGGTACAGCCCGGCGGCGGTTTCCAGTGGCACCGCGGACCGCGCGTGCAGCCTGGCGGCGAGGCTGTTCAGCCGCCTGCTCAGGCTGGCCTCCTGGGCGCTGGTGAGCGGCATCATCATGCCCGGGGCCGGGCTCCGCCCGGCGGTGACGACGAGCTGGCTGCTGGACAGGTTGGGGCCGGACGGGCTGAGCGGGTTGGCGGTCCGCTCGCTGCCGGCCAGGCAGATCACCGTGGCCAGGAACACGGCGAACGTGACCGCCGCCAGCGCGGCACCGGACCTGGCGCGGTAGCGGACCAGGTCACGCAGCGCGATCCGGATCGCGACCGGCAGCCGCAGTCCGGCACCGGCTGTCAGCACGCTGATGGCCAGCGGGGCGAGCAGGATGATCCCGGCGATCGTGCCGGCCAGCCCGGCCAGCAGGGGCAGCGCGCTGCCGGGCCCCCCGCCGCCGCCCGGCGGCCCGGCCAGGCCGCCGGTGAAGGCCAGGAACGCGAGGCCGATCGCGAACACGATGACGCCGGGCAGGGCGGATCGGTGCACCGCCTTGGGCGGCGCGGGGCGGCCGGACAGCGCGGCCACCACCGGCATCACGGCGATCGTCTTGGCCGGGCGGCGGGAGGCCAGCACCGATGTCGCGATCGCGAACACGACCCCGATGGCGAACGCCCACCACGGCAGGTTTGCCCCGTCGACCGCGTGGCCGGTGGCCTGCTGCAGGGTGGGCACGTAGGCGAACCAGGCGGCGAGGCCCGCCGCCGTCCCGGCCAGCGCGGCGGCCACGCCGACGATCAGGCCGCCCGCGGTCATGACCAGGCGGAGGTTGCGGCCGGTCGCGCCGATCGCGCTGAGCATGCCGAGGGCACGGAGCCTGCGCTGGGCCATCACCGAGAAACTGGCGACCGACACCAGGCCGATGAACGCCAGGCCGAGTACCTCCACCACCAGGATGAGCGTGGCCTGCGGGAATCCGCCCACGTTTTCATTGGGAACGGACAGCGTCCCTTCCGGCACGCCGGGCAGCGTTACGTTGCTGGCCGCCAGCCGCGCGGCGGCCGGGCCGAGCAGCATGATCACCTGGCTGGGGTGGCTGACCTGGCCCGGCGCGACCAGGGCGAACGCGTCCGCCAGGTTGCCCGGGTCCTGCACGATGCCGGTCACCCGCCAGGTCGTGCCGGCGGCCCGCCAGCTGCCGCCCACGTGCGCGCCGTACAGGGTGGCGACCTGGCTGGTCAGCGCGACCTGACCGGGCCCTGCCGGGTAGGTGCCGCTGACCAGGCCCAGCAGCGGGGCGTTGAAGTGCCCGTGCGGGCTCTCGGCCCGGAGCTGCACCGACTGGGTGGTGCCGGTGGCGATGTCCTGATTCTCGATGACATCTGCCGGGCCCCAGCGGCGCTGGATGGTGGCGATGTCGGCGGCCAGGTGCGGGTCGCTGCCGGGCAGCGTGACCTTCGCGGCAGCAGTACCGTACGCGGGCCAGTTGGGGTTGCCGAGCTGCGCGTTCGTGACCACGCTGGTACCCCAGACCGTCGCCGCGACCGCCACAGTGAGCAGGCCGAGGACGAGCAGCTGCTGGCGCCATTCGCGGCGGAACAGCCGCACCGCCCAGCGGATCACCGCCCGGCGGGCGACGATACCGCCGCCCGCGTCTCCGGCCAGGTCGGGTGGGTCGCGCAGGACGGTGCTCACCGGNNGATCGCCACCCGCTGCCGCTCACCGCCGGACAGCTGATCGGGGAACCGGCCCGCCCGCCCGGCCACGCCCAGCGCCTCCAGCGCGGCCAGCCCGGCCGCGCGCGCCTTCCGCACGGCGACGCCGTCCAGTTCCAGCGGCAAGGCAGCGTTCTCGGCGGCGGTCAGCCCGGGCAGCAGGTTGAAATCCTGGAACACATACCCGATCACCCGGCGCCGCAGCCGGGCCTTACGGCCCGGCGGCATCCCCGCCAGCGCCACGCCGCAGACCAGCACCTCCCCGCTGGTGGGGTCTTCCAGGCTCCCGGCGATGGCCAGCAGCGTCGACTTACCCGACCCGCTGGGCCCCATCACCGCCACCATCTCCCCGGCCCGCACCGACAGGTCCACCCCGGCAAGCGCGTGCACCAGGTCCGGCTCCTGCCCGTAGGTCTTCGACACGCCGCGCAACTCCAGCACGCTCACCGCGCTGTGGCCGTCCCCGCCCTGCTCCGGCCGGCTCATCGCCTGGCCGCCAGCCGGCGAAGCCGCGGGACCGGCGCGGCGGCGGGGGCGGGCCGGGGCGGCCCGGCGGCGGCCCGCGCCAGCCGCACATCCGCGGCGTCCAGCCACCGGATCACCGCATCCAGCCGGAACAGCTCGGCATCAACCACCAGCGCCAGACCCAGGTCATCGCGGGCCTCGCCCTCCTTCAGCCGGGTCCACTGCTGCATCAGCTCCAGCAGGTACAGCCGGTGCGCCCCGATCACCTCATGCGCGTCGGTGCCCGGCACCCGCGCCGCCACCAGCACCTTCATCACCAGCTCGTCACGGGGCGGGGAGGTCAGGTCCGGCGGCGTGCGCAGCCAGGCGGCCAGCGCCACCCGGCCGCCGGCCGTGATCCGGTACCGCTTCTGCGGCCCGCCCTGGCCGGTCCCGTCGGACTCGGCCAGACCGTCGCGCTCCAGCCGGCCCAGCGTCTTATACACCTGCCCCACGTTCAGCGGCCACACCTCACCGGTCCCGGCCTCGAACTCCTCGCGTAGTTGCAGCCCGTATTTCGGCCCCTCAGCCAGCAGCGCCAGCAGGGCGTGCGGGACGCTCACGACCTCACCATGCCTGACATCATGTCGAGCATAATACCCGGCATACTTACTGCGGGCAACGCCGGCTTCGCACAGCCGGACGCGTGCGGCTCCCCGCTGCCCCCGGCGACCGCTCCGGCGCGGCCTTCAGCAGGTCATCGACCGGGCCTGCAGCGGCAGCGAAAGCGCGCGGATCGGCGCTGTGTTCTCCGCCGGCCCGAACCTGCGGCACGCCGGCGGGCGGACACGGAGGACACTGCGGAGCTCATGTCAGCACTACCCAGCGTAGTCATCAGGCTCGTCAGCCGCCGCCGGGAAATACCACCACCGGGCCGCGCCTCGTGAACACCGAGTCGCCACCACTCCGATAGGAGCGACAGGATGGATCATGACTGTTTGCTCGTTGTTTGCTCGTCTGCCCCGGTACCAACCGTCCGCACCCGGCACTACCCGGCAGCAGTTCGAGGCGAAGTCCGTACGGACCAGCACCAACTGGCATCGAGAGCACCGATCTGACAGCAGAGCAGCGGACTCTTAATCCGCGGGTACTCCGGCCCTGGTCACGGCGTCTCTGCCACGTCCGCACATGGCAGTTGCTGTGCAGCCAGAGCCCCAGGCTGCCTAGCGCTGCAGCCCGGTCCGGCCGCGCCACCGGGCGGCCCGCGCAGCCCAAGCGAGCGGTTCGGTGAACCGCTCCTCCAGTCCCGGATCCGTCCGCTTACCTGCATCGCCA
>DPMS01000656.1 GCA_003541285.1 Actinomycetota bacterium | reverse complement strand
ACATGGTCGTGCCCGAGGAGAAGTTCCGGGAGATTCAGTCGACTCACGCGCTCATGGCGCCGAAGCCCGCCCCGGACGAGAAGACGACGAAGCGGCAGCGGCTCGCGACCGCCGCGGCGAGGGCGGCCACGGACGGGAACTCCCAGTCCGGGGTGACGGGCGCCGGGGGCGGCGGTGTCGCGCCCCACCCGGGCCGGTCATGCCGGCGGTTGATCCAGACGGTCGGCAGGCCAGCCCGCTGGGCAGGGACGTGGTCATGGAACAAGCTCTGCGCCACGTGCAGGAGCCTGCCGTCACCGATCGCGAGCCGGCCCGCCTCGGCGAGCAGTGCGTCGAAGTTGGCGGGGGAAGGCTTGTACGAGCCGACGTCCTGGGCGGTGAGGATGCTGGTGAAACGTACCCCGAGGCGGCGGTTACTCGCGGCGAACGAGTCCCGGTCAACGTTCGACAAGATGATGAGCTTGAACCGCAGGGCGAGCGCGGCCAGGGAGTCACGCGAATCGCCGAAAGCCGGCCAGTCGGGAACAGAGCGGGCAAGGCGCTGCGCGTCGTCCTCGCTGACCTCCGCACCCAGTTCGGCCCCCAGGCCGCGCATGCTCCGGGCGAGGATGGCCGGGTATGCCTCCCGCGGGTGCCCGGCCTCGGCCTGGCTCTCCTGCCTCGCATAGGCCGTGAGCAGGGTCTCTTCGTCGTAGCTCAGTCCCCGCGAGCTGGCCCACGGGCTGAGCACCGCCGCGATCCCGGCTTCCCAGTCGATGAGGGTCCCATAGCAGTCAAAGCTCAGGGCCCCGAAGTCAGTCAGCCTCACCGGCCATCCTTCCTGCTGGGCCTGGGCGGCGTGCCCGAGGCCCGGCACGGGCATGCATGAATCCTGCCTGCTGGTGCCAGCAGATATCGCCGAACGCAGGTGCCGGGGCCGGGCGTGCGCGCATGCTCCGGCAACGGCTGCGCGGCACGGCTCGCGGCGGCCAGCCCCCCGGCGGGGATCCGGCCGCTGTGCGCATTGGGGCCGGGCGCCAGGGGCACACATCAGACATGCTGTCTTTGCGCCATGATGAGCGCCGGCCCGTACCCGCGAGTCACCGCCGGGGATGCCGGCAGTGAAGGGCGACAAGGTGGAGATCGTGATCGACGCCGGCGGTGCCACCAAGACATACGAGGTGGCCGCCACCCGGGCGGGACGCCGGGTGGAGGTGGTCAACCGGCGTGGCGTGGTCGAGGTGACCGAAGTCACCCGGGGCGGAGCGGTGGTGCGCACAGCCCGGTTCATGGCCAGCCGGGTCCTGGCGCTCGTCGAACACCCCGCGCCCCGTCGGGGCGGCAGGGCAGGGGGCGGGCCGACCGCCGGGTAACAGCGGCCGTCGCCGGGCCGCTCGCGTGGCTGGGTGACCAAGAGCCCGCGCCGGCAGGCCCTGCGACTCTGCGCGCGCGGCTCGGGCCGGCCCAGCCTGGAAGCGTGGCGGCGCCCGGGCGGGCCGACGCGTCATCGCGGCGTGCAGCACGCGACGGCGGAGTCTATGGATGACCAGGGTGACACGATGGGTATGCGCGCTCCGTTAACTGGCGGGGTCCTCCGGCGGCTGGCCGTCATCGCCGCCGCGGGCATGCCCGTTGCGCTGGCAGCGAACGCCTGCGGGGCAAACACGGGGGGCGGTCCGGGGCCGACGGGGACCCGGGCCACCACGTCGCCCTCCGCCAGCCACCCGCAGACGTCCGCTCCCGCCACCCAGCCGCCCGCGGTAACGACCGGGACCTGGCGGAGCTTGCCCAATGCGCCCGTCGCCAACTGGCCGGACGTGACGTCAGCCGTCTGGACCGGCAGCGAGATGATCGTCCACGCGGTCCGTTTCGGCTCTGACACGGTCACCCGCGGCACCTTCGCCTACCGGTCCGCCACCAACGCCTGGCAGGTACTCGCCCGCGGTCCCGCGCCAGTCGTGGCCGAAACGACGGATGTCGCTGTGTGGACGGGATCGGAGATGGTGGTTGCGGGGCTGACCAACGGCGCCTACAACCCGGCCACCAGCACCTGGCGGTCGCAGCCGGTGGCGGCGTGGACAGGAACCGAGATGATCGTCTCCGGCGGCATGATCTCCGGCCCCCGGGAGCCGGCACTTTTCACCGACGGCGCCGCCTTCACGCCGGCCGGCTGACGCCGGCCCCGGCCAGCGTGACATGAGCTGGGCGGGCGGGCTTCAGTCCCCGGCAGGCGGCGCCAGGCGCGAGGGGTCCAGGTAGACCGACTCGCCACGGAAGATCGGGGTATGGCGCACCCGCTGCTCGATGCGCGCGGCTGAGGCCGTGTACCCGAGGAACAGGAACAGCGAGAAGGCCTGGATCAGGATCCAGCTCCATTCGGCCTGGGCGGACGGCCAGCTCAGGATCCCGTCGTTCAGGCCGTGCAGGACCGTGGGCACCGCGATCCCGAGCACCCACAGCGCGATCCGCTGGCGCCCGTAGTTCGTGCCCAGGCCGATGAAGAATCCCGCTATGCCCGCCCACAGCGCGTGCTGCAAGCCATCCACGAAAACCCGTTCGGCGAAGAGCGGGATGCCGAAAGCGGATCCCCGGGCGATGTCGGCGATGGCCGCGGGCACATAGACCTGCGAGGCCTCGTAGGCCCCGAAGAAGAGGCCGGACAGCGCTGCCAGGAACATCCACATGCGCACGTCCAGCTTGATCTTGCGGAATTTCAGCAGGACGATTGCCAGCACCATCACCGGAAGGGCCTTGGTGAGCTCCTCTGCCAGCCCCACCCCGGTTATCCACTTCAGCAGGTCATGGCTGGCCTCGGCCGGTGCCAGAGCGCGCTCCCAGGGCAGGGTCAGCGCCGGGATGAGAAGCAGTTCGGCCACGATGATCACCGCCGCGATCATCAGATGCAGCCTGGTCAGCGGACCTGGCCGGATCAGGTACCAGAAGACGATGGCCCACAGCGGCGCCACGTAGAGGCAGTAGACCCAGCCGAGCGTCACGAGGTTGGCGGTGTGCTGGAGCACGATCAGCAGGATCAGCGGTACCAGCGCGTAGACGACGACCAGCAGTCGCTGCCACTGCCGCATCGCCGGGTCCCGCAGCCACGCACTGAAGGGGATCAGCGTGCGCAGCGCCCCGATCACCGGGCCGCCGTGCACCTCGCCAGGCTGCCTGGCCCCCCTGGCCGCCGGGCCGGGCAGTCCTGCCACGGGAGGCTGGGCCGGGCCGGCCACCAGACCGGGCGGGGCCGGCGCGGCTGCTGGCGGGGCCGGTGCGGGTGCGGGTGCGGGTGCGGGTGCGGGTTGGGCCGGTGCGGGTGCGGGCTGGGCTGCGCCGGCTGGGGCCGCCAGGCTCACCGGGGCTGGCTCGAAGCGCACCAGTGGCCCGTCCGGCACCGCCAGGTGCGCCTCGACCGCCTGCCCGAGCAGGTACTGCGTGACTGGCTGGCCGGACACGAACGTGCCACTCCGGCCGACATTCTCCAGCACCCATCCACGCGGGCCCCAGCTGAGCCGGATGTGTTCCCTGGACACGCGCTTGTCATCGACCACCACAGCGCTGCTGTCCCGGCGCCCTACGTAAGCGACCTGCCCGGGCTGGAGCACAGCGCGCTGATTGCCGTGGATGACCGTGAGTTCGTTCATCGAGTCTCTCCCCCCGCACCAGGCACGCAGAGTGCATCCTGGGCGGCCCACGGGCATTATGCCCGGGAATGGCCGCTTCCGGGAGATCAGTCGGGCATAAGTCCAGCGCGCGGGTCCGGCATCCTGATGGTCCCGCGCACGCTGCCGAACCTGATCTTCATTGGCCGCACCCCGAGGCGCTGTTGCGGTTTCACGGTCTTGGGTTCCTCGCCCGTGGGCTCGACCGTCCATTTCATATCGCTCAGGTTCCGCAGCACCACTTCACCGGGATGCCGCGGATGGCGTTCCACCACCGCCCTGACCGCCCGGTAATCCCGGTCGCGGGACAGATGGTTGCTGGTGAGGACGGCCCCCTCGGACAGTGCGATGACATGCCCCGGTATCTCAAGCAGCGGTGGCGCGGGCGGCACCGCCCGGCAGTTCCAGCACCGGACCTGCGGATCGTCTGGATCCCAGAACACGGTGGCGGCGCAGGAGCACGCGCAGACGCAGTCACCGAGCCGGATCAAGGCCCGGCGCCACTCGCCTTCCGTGATCCGGCCACCTAGAGAAGCGTCCCGCAGCCCGGTGCCGAAAGCCCGGATGAACAGCTCCCGGATGAACCGCGGGTAGATCGGCCACCAGATCAGCATCGGGTCGCCGGGCTCCGGCTCGTTGCCGGCATCAGCTGGATCGAAGACGAACAGCGGGTCGGTTCCGAAATGCTGGATCGCGAGCTGGGTCTCCGACACGTGTGCGTCCGGCTGCCAGGTGTAGGAGGCCCGTACCCGGCGCCCCTCCAGCGGATGGCCGTGCACCAGCAGGAAGAACAGGAACACCGCGAGTGAGTGCAGATCGGTCACCGTGGACGGCACGGCTTCCTCGCGGATGACCTCCGGGGCCATGAACCGCAGCGTCCCCCGGATGTAGACATCCCCTCCCTCGGTCCCGACATTGTCGTTGTCGACAATGGCGACCTCGCACTGGGCGGGATCCACCAGCAGGTTCCCGAAATTGATGTCGCGGTAGCACAACCCGCTAGCGTGCAGCGCCGCGAACGCGTCCGCGAGCTCGCGGCCGATGGCGGCCAGCACACGGAACGAGGGCTGCTGGGGCGCGCGGAGCATCTCGATGAGCGATCCGAAGCGCTCAGGGACCCACTGCATGACATAGCCGAACCCGGGTACCCGGCGGCACTCCACCAGGTCGATCGGCCATGCGAAGGCCGGATGGGCGCGGGCGTGCGACGTCAGGGCCGCGATCACGCGCCGCTGATGGTCGGCGTAATCCCCAGGCCGGTACCACTTGATCGCGACCTGCGTGCCGGTGTCCATCCGCCCCCGGAAGACAACACCCTGCCCGCCCTCGGCCACCCGCTCCTCGAGCCTGATCGGTGTTCCCGCCCGGACCATGGTCACGACATCGCCGGCTTCGGGAAACACGGCCCTTGGCTCACTCATTGGACTGGCGCTCCGGATGTCCACGGGGGCGCTGCCTGCGCCGGCGGCTCCGCTGGGGTTTCCCCGGCGGGCGGGTCTGCCGGGCGTACCCACGGCAGCGTCTCGGCCGGGCGCGTCTGCCTGTGCCGCGCCTGTTCTGGCTGGGCCTGT
>DPMS01000654.1 GCA_003541285.1 Actinomycetota bacterium | reverse complement strand
CCGGCCCGCCGCATCCGCACCACGCGCGGGCGGATGCCCGGCCGGGCCGTAGTGACCATGGCGCAAGGACCGCATGCCTGATGTGTGCCCTGCGCGCCGGGCGTCAACCAGTACCGGCATGAACCACCAACGCCTGGGAGGACACGCCCGGGACGGGAACCGGGCGGATCAGGGACCTCCAGAGCAGCGAGCACTGACTTTGGTCACTTCAGGTAATGGCCTGCTGACCGCTTCACTGGGGACATGTTCGTTTCAGTCGAGAGGAAACTCGACGTCAGCATGGGTGTCGCTCAGTTGCGGCTGGCAGACCTTGTTCACGGCAGCCGGCTGAACGATGCTTCACTAGAGGCCTACCAGGGCGGTATCGATCACTTGCTGCGCGTCGGGCCGATTGGTGACCTGCCGTGCACTTCCCGGCTGGTGCGGGTCCAGATCGTGGATCCGGTGTGCCGAGACGGAGCCGTGACATGGGGCATGCGCTGGGAGGCGACCGGCGTGACCAGCGGCCTGTTTCCCGTGCTGGATGCGAATATCAGGCTCACCGGGGAAGGCGGCGTGGGCACACGGCTGACGCTGACGGCTTCGTACCGGCCGCCGCTAGGGGCTCTCGGCGCTGAGATGGACCGGCTGCTGCTGAACAGGGTGGCCACCGCGACCGTCAGGACGTTCCTGACGCACGTGGCCGACGCTCTGCAAGGTGTCCCCAGGCCCGGCCGGCGAGACCGCCGCGCCCTTGTGGTGAGAGCCCGGACCGGAACCGGCGCCTGGCCGGCGGCCTCCGCCGCCCTACATGGCGGCGCGGGCTGACCATCGCGACTGGCGGTACTCGATGATCAGCGGGACGCCGAAGCACTTGGACAGGTTCCGCTCGGAGAAGACCTCATGCAGCGGCCCTGCCGCGAGCACCGAGCCGCGCCGCAGCAGCATCGCGTGGGTGAACCCCTCGGGCACCTCTTCGACGTGGTGGGTGACCATCACCATCGTCGGCGCGGAACGGTCCGAGGCGAGGTAGGCGATACGCCGCACCAGATCCTCCCGGCCACCTAGATCCAGCCCGGCCGCGGGCTCATCCAGGAGCAGAAGCTCGGGATCGGGCATCAGCGAACGGGCGATCTGGACGCGCTTGCGCTCACCCTCGGACAGGGTCGCGAACCGCCGCCTGATCAGGTGGGCGCAGCCAAGCGCGTCGAGCAGTTCCACGGCCCTGGTCACGTCGGCCGATTCGTACTCCTCCTTCCACCGGCCCACGAT
Source organism: Actinomycetota bacterium (assembly GCA_003541285.1). GTDB lineage: Bacteria > Actinomycetota > Actinomycetes > Streptosporangiales > Streptosporangiaceae > UBA9676. The sequence goes on along the minus strand of DPMS01000654.1, from coordinate 10,165 downwards.
CGCGTACGAGGCAGTCAGCACCAGGTCAATGACCTTCTCGCCGGGGGGGACCCGGTCGGCGAGCGCGGCGCTCGCCAGCCCGATTCTCGGGCGCAGCTCGAAGACATCGGTAGCGCCGAGCCGCTCGCCCAGGATCTCGACGGTCCCCTCGGAGGGGAAAAGCTGGGTCGCGGCCACCTGAAGCAGCGTCGTCTTGCCCGCTCCGTTGGGGCCGATCACCACCCACCGCTCATCGTCGTGGACGGTCCAGTTGATATCGCGCAGCAGCATCGACCCGCCGCGCCGGATGCCGACGCCACGCAACCGCACTACCTCGTCGGACATCCGGCTCCCTTCCAGCGGCAGCTGACAGACCGAACCTACGCTACGCCGGTTGCGGCCCCGCACCGCCCGGTGCGCCACCATCGTGCCTGATCCGGATCAGCCCCCGGCTGGCGGCAATGTGATCCTGCCCGGACAGGGCCGGCGGTGCGCAGCTGGTGCCGCGCCACGGGTAGCGTTACGTGAGCTATGGATGTTACGGAAACCACCGTGCTGGTGACGCTGACCGGCCGGGACCGGCCTGGGGTGACGTCCCGGCTGTTTACCGCCCTGGCCACCGATGACCTTGCTGTCCTCGATATCGAGCAGGTCGTCATCCGGGGCCGTCTGGTGCTCGGTGTGCTGCTCGGGTGCGGGCCCGATCCCGACCTGACCGCGATCCACCGGGGCGTCCGCGCGGTCGCGGCCGACCTCGGCATGGACGTGGAGATCACCATGGGCTCGGCGGAATCACCCCGGCGGCGTGGCCAGCTTCACGTCACCGTGCTGGGCAACCCCCTGCTGCCTGCCGCCGTCGCCGCCATCGCCGGCCGGATCGCCGCGAGCGGTGCGAACATCGACCGGATCGACCGCCTCGCCGACCGGCCCGTGACCTGCATCGAACTCGAGGTCTCCGGGGCCGATCCCGACCTGCTGCGGACGGCGCTTACCCGCGAGTCCGCCGAGCAGGGCGTCGACGTGGCGGTCCAGCGCGGCGGGCTGCACCGCCGCGCCATGCGCCTCATCGTGATGGACGTCGACTCCACCCTGATCGTCGGCGAGACGATCGACCTGCTCGCCGCCCATGCCGGGTGCGCCCAGCAGGTGGCCAAGATCACCGAAGCAGCCATGCGCGGCGAACTGGACTTCGCGGCTTCGCTCCGCGAACGGGTAGCGATGCTTGCCGGGCTGGACGTCTCAGTCCTCGACGAGGTGCGCCGCGACCTCCGTCTGGCACCGGGGGCGCGCACCCTCATCCGCACGCTCCGGCGCCTGGGGTACCGGTGCGGGATCGTCAGCGGTGGCTTCACCCAGATCACCGAGCGCCTCGCCGCCGACCTCGGCATTCACTACTCAGCCGCCAACACTCTTGAGACCGCGGCGGGGAAACTTACAGGGCGGCTGTCCGGAAGAATCATCGACCGAGCCGGGAAAGCTGAAGCGCTGCGGATGTTCGCCGCGGAGGCGGGGGTGCCGCTGAGCCAGACCGTGGCGGTGGGTGACGGTGCCAATGACCTGGACATGATCGCAGCAGCCGGGCTCGGCATCGCGTTCAACGCCAGGCAAGCGGTTCGTGACGCTGCCGACGCGTCGGTCAGCGTTCCCTATCTCGACACCGTGCTGTACCTGCTCGGCCTGTCCAGGGACGAGGTGGACGCGGCCGACGTGATAGCGCCCGACGAACCGGCGGCCAGGGACGGACTGCGGCCCGCCGGAGATGGGTCCTTCCGCAAGCACTGAGAGCCAATCCAGGTGACCGGCCCCGGCTTTCGCCGATACGTTCCGTATTGACACCTATGCGCCATAGAATCAAACCACCAGGCTAAGGTCCCAGCGTAACCAAATACCAGTCGCCACTTTTTGCGGGGCGGGCAGGGCCGACCCCAGTCAGGCAGGAGAGACTATGGAGGACGACTGGCTATCCGAGATGGCGCGTGACGGCTATCTCCGGCTGCGTGCGGGTGACCCGGCTCTCCACGACATGCTCGCCAGGGAATACCGCCGCCAATCAGGGACCTTGTCACTCGTAGCGTCATCCAGTTTGACGTCAGCCTCGTCGCTGGCTGCGCTGTCATCGGTGCTGGCGAATGTCACCGCCGAAGGTTATCCGGGCGGCCGGTACCATGCAGGCTGTGAAGTCGTGGATGAGATCGAGCGTCTAGCCGTAGAGCGGGCGAAGAGTCTATTCGGCGCAGACTATGCCAATGTCCAGCCTCACTCGGCCACCACAGCTAATTTCACAGCGCTTTCTTCACTCCTCAGGCCAGGGGACACCATCCTAGGTATGGCGCTCTCCGAAGGCGGGCACCTGACGCACGGAAGTCCAGTGTCATTTTCCGGGCAATATTTCAACCCGGTTACCTACGGGACGACCGCAGACGGTCTCATTGACTACGAGCAGGTGAGCGACCTTGCGGGTAGCCTTCGGCCCAAACTGATCATCTGCGGCGCAACCACTTATCCCAGGGAAATCGATTTCGGGCGCTTCCGCGAGATCGCTGATGCGGTTGGGGCGTACCTGCTGGCGGATATCTCGCACACCGCCGGCCTCGTCGCGGCCGGCCTGCACCAGTCCCCAATCAACCGCGCACACCTCACGACCACCTGTACGCACAAGCAGCTCTTCGGGCCGCGGGGCGGGATGATCATGAGCGGGCGCGACAGTGGAACCGCCACGCCCAGCGGCACTCTCGCCGGACACCTCAACCGGGCTGTTTTCCCATTCTCCCAGGGCGCGCCCGCTGTGAACACCATCGCAGCCAAGGCGGCAGCACTAGGGGAGGCGCTGCAACCCGCCTTTGCCCAGACTATGCGGCTGATAACGGAGACTGCCCACGCGATGGCCGTCAGGCTGATGAACTATGGTTACAATGTGGTATCAGGCGGTACGGGCAATCATATCGTTCTCATCGATCTCACCAGCCAGGAGATATCAGGGCTCGTAGCCGAAAGAGCACTTGAGGAATGCCTGATCATAGTGAACAAGAACCGCATCCGCGGAGATCACCGGCCTCCTAGCATCGCCAGCGGCATCCGGATCGGAACCAACACTATTGCTCAGCGCGGAATGTCAGCCAGCGCCGCGGAGTCATGTGCCGACCTCATTCATTTCGTTCTGTCTGACCTGAAACCTGCGGGCGACAAGAATTACTATCTTGCTGCTTCTACCAGGGAGAAGGTCCGCACCCGGGTCAGAGAATTGTGCGCTGCCCACCCGATTGAAGGGGCCGCGGATCTATGAGGTGTGCCGGGAGCACCCAGCGCGATCATCCCGCCAGACCGATGCGCTGGCTTTCATCGGGAAGCATTGCCCCCCGGCGCTCGCTGGCGGTGAGCTTCCGGAACACGCGGCGCCTCGCTCTGGCCACCAAGTTGTCGTAGTCAACGCGTGCGCTCCAGACCTGAGCGGTGCGATCCCGGGAGGCGGTAGCAATGAGCTTGCCGTCCGGTGACCAGGCCAGCGCCTGGATCTGGTCCCGGTGAACCGCGACGATACTGGTCTCATGGCCTGAGTCACTGTCCCAGAGCCGTGCCGTCCTGTCGGCTGAGCCAGTCGCTACCACGGTTCCATCCGGCCGCCACGCAACGCCTCGCACGCTGTCATCGTGACCCCGGAGTACATGCAACTGGGCCGCAGAGGACGCGTCCCAAATTATCACTGTCTTATCACCGGAGGCGCTGGCCAGGCGGTCTCCGGCGGGCGCCCACGCGACGCACTCAACCCAGTTTGCGTGGCCACGGAGGGTTAGCGCATCCTCCGCCGCCCCGTCCACCTGCCAGATCTTCACTGTCCGGTCGTCGGATCCAGTCGCGATGACGTCCCCGGACGGGGACCAGGCAACGCTGCGAATCACGTCCCGGTGACCACGCAGGATTCTCGGCTCACCCGGGCTGTCCACGCTCCAGATACGGAGGGTCCGGTCGTCCGACACTGTGGCCACATACCGTCCGTTGGGAGACCAGGCGGCGGAAAGCACCACGTCCTCATGCCCATGAAGGGTCCGGATGGGCGCCCAGGACCCGGCATTCCAGAGCTTTGCCGTGCGATCGGTTGACCCAGTTACGATCAAGTCGCCCTTTGGCGACCACGCAATGGTACGAATACCATCCTCATGGCACCGCCTGGCATTGACCAGCATGTCACCTTCGACGTTCCACAGGCGTGCCCAGCCGTCATCCGACCCAGTGACCACTTTATCGCCGGCGGGCGACCATGCAATCGCATTAGCCCAGTCGCCATGAGCGTCGAAGACCCTGAATCCACCGCCGCCACGCGCCTCCCATATCCTGGCTACGTGATCGCTTGAAGTGCTTGCTATGTGCTGTCCCTCGGGAGACCACGTCACGCACCTTACGATATCCGAATGTCCCAGCATGACGGATAGTGAAAGGCCTGTGCTCGCATCCCAGAGTCTCGCAGTCCGGTCATCCGATGCCGTCGCGATTACGCGCCCATCGGGTGACCAGCTAACGCTCCTCACCCCATCGTCGTGGCCGTGGAGAGTCATTTCCGTTGCAGCCTCGCCCACGTTCCACAGGCGTACGGTCCGATCTCGTGATGCTGATGCCAGCCGACTGCCGTCCGGTGCCCATGACAGTGCCCGAACGGCGTCGTGGTGACCACGGAATGTCTGCAGGGGCCGTCCGGTGCGCGCGTCCCATAGCCTGACCGTCCGGTCACGGGAGCCCGAGGCAACCGTCTCACCATCAGGTGACCACCTGACGTCCATGACCATGTCGGTATGCCCGGCGAGGGTCATCGACACTGTGCCCCGCTTGGCATCCCAGATCCTTGCAGTGCCGTCATCCGAGGCGGTCGCTAGATAGGCACCGTCAAGCGACCAGGCCAGCCCCCGGACGGCACCCTCGTGACCCTGAAGGACCTGCTCCAGTCTCCCCGACTTCGCGTCCCAGATCTTCGCGGCCCGGTCCTCGGACCCCGTTGCGATGAACTCATTTCCTGGTGACCACGCGAGCCGCCGGATTGCCTCTGAGTGTGCCGCAATACTGTGCTCAAGCCGCCATCTATCCCTGGCCCAGACTCTCAGGATCCCGTCGTCGCAGGCGGTCGCCAGGCGCAGGCCATCCGCCGACCAGTCAGCGTCCCGAACCACATCGCCATGGCCCGCTAGCAGGGCCGAGCACTGGGTAACGGAAAGGGCGGCAAGGAGTGCGCGATGTGCCATCGGGGTGGGAGTACATTCCTCGATGGCACTGAGTGCCAGCAGCAAGCTTTGCTCAGGATCCCGCTCGACAATCGCGATCGCTCTTCGAGCCACGGCATCTGACAGTCGCTCCTGCACGGTTGCGTCAGACCGCTTGGAGCGATTGATGAATTCGATAACCAGGGGCAGGTGCATGGCAACGTCCGGGCGCAGTCCCAGCCACTGCTCCGCCATGTGGAGGCGCTCATCCTTCAGGAGGTAGGCATCTTTTCTCCCGGACCTCTCCCACTCATCGGCCCAGCGTTCTATCTGCGCACGCCTTTGCAGATCTTCGGCTCGCGACTGAATTTCCTGTGCCAGCGGCGACCACTGCCGGAAAAGTGCTTCGTGAGCCACTTCCAGAACGGCGCTGGAGCCACTGGCCTTGGCAGTAATCAACCTTGCTGCCTCAAAAGCGTCGAGGACTCTTCGCTCAGGCTCCGACAGTGCGGTACGCGGGACACGACGCCGCGTAGGTTCCGTTCCGTCCAGTGTTACGAGCTGGAGCAAGGCTGATACCACCGGGGCCTGCGGGTCCTGGTGCTTAAGCTCAGCAGTTACTTTATCAGCTTGACTTGCTATTGCTCCTGCCACGCCCCCCAATGCCCGGTAGGCGGCTGCCGTGATAATGCGACTGGGCCCAGAGTCAAGGTACAGCCGTTGCATGGTATATGCGAGGAGCGGGAGTGCGTCTCCGCCCCCGGTGTCATCGGCCAGTGTCTGGACCAGGCTCTCCGGCTCGAACCGGACGCCCACCTGCCGAGCAGGTAGCTGCACCACATCCAGCAGTGAATCGCGGCTGAGGGGGCCGAGCATGACCGGATTCCTGAACAAGCCAGCAAACCCCGCATCGAGGAAACCCGACAGGAACTCCGATCTCATTGTAGCGACAATCCACAAATGCGGATCCAGCTCGATCGCGCGGGACAAGATATCCAGAAAGTGATTCCGCGGCTCGCGCCCCGCCAGAGTCAGCAACTCCTCGACCTGGTCCACTATGAGGAGGGTCGACGCCGCCTGGGTACCCTCAAGCGCACGGGTCTCGGCGATAATGCGGACCAGCGCCCTGTGCCCTTCCCCTTTCAGCTCGGCAGTAATTGACTCCTGGTTCCGCGGGACCAATGACGCGAGACAGGCTCCCAGGCTTTCCAGCGGATTTTCACCAGGCACCATGACGGGCAGGACGAGCCAGGGTTTCCGGTGGCGAACAAGGCGAGATGCCAGCCCGGCTTGGACCAGGGAGGACTTACCGCTGCCCGAGTTTCCGATGATAGTGACAAACCGGTTTGTCGCGCCGGGCAGGGTAGGCTGAAGGCGGTCCAGGAGCTGATTCGTCTCGGGACTGCGGCCAAAGAAGACATCGATATCTGCGGCAGTGAAGGCCTCCAGGCCTGGATAGGGTGCCCTCGCGTCCTGCTGACCGGCGTGGGCTTGGGGCAGGCCGGGAAGCGGGGTACTCGCCCGGCGTGCCACCCAAACCGTCCCTGCCACCGTCAGCAGGGCGCCCAATAGAGCTCCTGCGAACTGGCTGAGGGTTACCCATTGCGATGAGCCAAGGTCTTTCCAGACGTGGGCCCACCATCCACGATTGATTCCAAGGATGAAGAGCGCAGCACCCACGAGGCAGGCAAGAAAGGGCAGCGAGCGCTTTAGCCGCCGCATGCGCATCAGTTTCTTCACCCTTGCCGCCCCCCCAGGATGCCTGGGTAATTCCAGCCAGACACGCACCTTTCCAGCGCTATGTTACCCCTGACCCGCTCCGGGCGGTGATCGGCGAGTGGCCCGGCCGGGCACACCGGAGATGCCGGTAGCCACCACTGGCAGCATGCCGCCCGCATCGCCACCGGGGCATCACAGGCCGGCCCTGCGCGCTGGGCACCGGCCCATCGAGTGCCCGTAGCATGAACTCACGTCGCTAGTCCCACCCAAGCCGACCCGCATCGGTCCACCGCCGTCTGCCCGCCAGACAAGAGACCCTCTGAGGGGATCTAGATTGCTCCAACGTGCGCACCGCCCACGCGGCGCAGCCATCGGGTTTGTGCAACCTGGCGGCCGCGTATCGACCTCCTGAGGAAGGCGTCATGACCATCCGTGCTGTCTGGTTCGACATCGGTGAGACACTGATCGACGAGACTCGTGAATATGGCGTCTGGGCGGACTGGCTGGGCGTGCCACGCCACACATTTTCGGCGGTTTTTGGAGCCGTGGTTGCCCGGGGCGGTGATTTCACAGGTGCACTGGAGCACTTCATGCCCGGTTTCGACTTGGCGGAAGAGCGCCGGAAGCGGATCGCATCAGGGCTAGGTGAGTGCCTGGCCGCCGAAGACCTGTATCCGGATGCACGACCGTGCCTGAGCAATCTCAAGGAGGCCGGATACTACATCGGAATCGCCGGGAACCAAACTGTTCACGCCGGTGAACTCGTGCGCAAGCTAGGACTGCCAGCCGACGCTATCGGTATGTCGGAAGAGTGGGGTGTCGCCAAGCCTTCACCGGCGTTCTTCGACCGGATAATCGAAGAGTCACGCCTGTCCCCTGAAGAGATTGCCTATGTGGGCGACCGCCTCGACAATGACATTCATCCCGCTATGAAGATGGGACTGCGGGCCATTTGGATACGACGAGGCCCCTGGGGCAGGATCACACATTGTGCCCGAGTTCCGATGGTGCTCGATAACTTGACGGACTTGCAACGTCATCTGGTACGGCAGTCTCCATTCGGGGTTTGACCTGCGGTGGGGCATGGTGAGGCTGTCTGTTGGACAAGGCGCAGCGGCCTGTCGATCATGCGTGTGTGACGACAACAAGACCGAAGGCGGCTGCGGCTGCCAGGTCAGGGGCCGCCGCCCGATGACCCTGGGATGATCCCGCTGACCGTTCCCGAGACCACCCGCCTGCTCACCACGCAGCCTGCCCGGCCCGGCCTCGCCGAGCACTGGGCGACCTGGCGGCGTGAGCAGCGCCGCGAGCGGGCGCTTGATCTGCCGGATCGCCAAGCGTCCTTCGTATGCCGGGTCACAAGCGTTACGCCATCTGGCACAAGACGTCTGCTTTGGTGGTGTGCCCGCTGGTCACCGTCGCTACCTCCGTTGCCCGGCACAGGTAGGTGCCGCTGCCGTAGAGCGGGCTGTGTCCCGTGATGGTGTACCTGCCTGCCGGGACCGTGACCGAGTAGCTGCCGTCGACGCCGACGGGAACGTCACGGTGAACGCCGGGGCCGGTCACGGTCACGGTCCCCGGCCATGGCCGCGGCAAGCCCGGTGCCGGCCCGCCAACGCCATACAGGTGACCAATAAGGGTGCCATCGGCGGGATTGTGCCCTGAGCACGCCGCGGTGAACCCGGCCAGCCACACAGCGGCCACGGGCAGGCCGATCAGGGAGACTCTCACGCCCCTTGGACGAAACGCGCCCGCTGCGGGTTCCAAGCGGCCTTCGTGTACTCAGCCTGCGTGCGAGTGTGCGTGAACGGGTTGTCTGGTTGCCTGGTCTCCGTCTCACGCGCATCTGCACGTATGCGGGGCACTGCACGGCGCAGCCGCCCCGGCCCGCCCGACCCGGAAAGATCCCGCTCACCATTCCGGAGACCGGGCGACTGCTCGCTTACCCGCCTCCAGGCCCTCTCAGCCTGGTACCACCAGCGCACCCACTTCGCCCCGGTCGCGACAACCGCCCAGGTCAGCCAGCGAATGGAGACTGCCGTACGAATGGAGACTGCCGTACCAGGGTGACGGCTCTGGTCCAACAGGGCCTGGCCGGAAGCCCTCCCATTCATTGGCCCGATGCCCATACTGGCCGTCCTGGCCCCGCGTTCCGAACCTTGCCGGAGGTGCCAGCGCCTTCAGACCGGAGGACGTGGCATCCAGAAGCGGATGAGGTCGCCGCTGCCGGGGCAGGTGTCGCGCCACGGCCCCCGGATCTGGATTTCGGCCAGGGCCGCGGTCGGGAAGGCGGGCTCGTGCTGCCCGGTGAGGTCAACGACAAGCTGATGGAAGGCCGGATTGTGGCCCACCATCAGGACCGTCCCCGCCTCTTCCGGGATCTCCCTGATGAGATCCAGCAGCCCGGTACCACCGGTGTAATAGAGGCGTGACTCGAAGTTCACCGCGGCCTGTGCCCCGGCCGGCCCCAGTGCGGCACTGACCTGCTCCCAGGTCTGGCGGGTACGCAGGGCCGTCGAGCACAGCACAAGATCGGGAATCAGATCTGCCTCGCGCAGCCAGCCGCCGGCCGCCGCCGCGTCGCGCACGCCGCGTTTGGTCAGCGCCCGGTCCTCATCATCGAGACCGGGATCGTGCACCGCCTTGGCATGCCGGAGCACCGCCAGCGTGTGCCCTGCCGTCTCACTCACGGCGCCCCCTTCCCTGGCCGGCCGTGACAGCGAGGCACTGCCCGCCGCTGCTGCCACAGCGGCAGCGGATTGCTGTCTGGCGTCGTGGGACCGCCGGCCACTCTGGCCTCCGGCCGGGGAAGCCCCGGCCGGAGGCCCAGGGGCGGCGGTATGCACTGATCAGCTGCCGCCGCAACCCCGGACCCTGGTCAGCCCTTGGTCTGCGACGCCTGCCCCGACGGGGAGCCGGTCTTCGCCTCCGGCGCCTCAGCCGACGCTGCGGGCGCCTCGACAGCCGCCTGCGTCCCGTCCGGACCCCGCGCGCCGGCGATGGCCGCCCCGTCGCCAGACCCGCTCGCCGACAGGCTGGTGGTCTGCCGCTTGGAGTACACGATGGCAGCAACCACGATGATCACCGCACCCACCGCGACACCGGTTCGCAGCCCGAGGTTGTTGCTGTACTTCACGACGCTGGCCGCCACCAGCAGCGACACCAGGTTCATTACCTTGATCAGCGGGTTGATCGCCGGGCCGGCCGTGTCCTTGAACGGGTCGCCGACGGTGTCACCGATCACGGTCGCCGCGTGAGCCTCGGAGCCCTTGCCGCCGTAG
>DPMS01000934.1 GCA_003541285.1 Actinomycetota bacterium | reverse complement strand
GGAGTTCCGTTACTTCTTCGTCCGCAAGACCATGTTCGTCAAGTACTCCCAGGCGTTTGTCGTGCTGCCTGGTGGCTTCGGCACCCTGGATGAACTGTTCGAGGCCCTCACCCTGGTCCAGACGGGCAAGATCACCAGGTTCCCGATCGTGCTGGTCGATAGTTCCTACTGGTCGGGCCTGGTCTCCTGGATCCGCGACACGGTGGTGGGCCAGGGCAAGATTTCCCCGGCCGACGTGGACCTGCTCAGCGTCGCGGACGATCCGGACGAGGTGGTGCGGATCATCCGGGCGGCACACAACAACGGCGGGGCGTTCAGGCCGCCCGTGCCGACGGTGACGGAAGTCGCCGCGTTCTCTTCCGGCGCCCGGGACGGGCAAGGCTAGGTGAGGCAGAACCAGGACGGGTGAGGTACGCCGGGGTGATCAGGCCAGTCCCCGGATGGTGAGAGCCGGCGGCCGCCTGCCCGCGATGGATGCGGTCATGTCGATGGCCCGCCGCACCGCCCGGGTATGCCGGGTCCGGATGACCGGCGCACCCAGCCAGGTGCTGATCGCGGCCAGTGCGGCCACCTTGGCCTGCGTGGCGTCAGCCACCAGCAGGTCGATGTCCAGCGGGCCGGCGGGCGAGCCTGCCCAGAGCACGCCACCGGGCTGGCTGGCGCGGATCGCGGCAAGCGAGGCTGGGCTGGCAGCGGAGGCGTCGACCAGGTCGGCGCCCTCGGCCAGCGCCTGGGCGGCCTGCTCCGGGCTGGTGGCGATGCCCAGCAGAAGTGTGCGCGCGGCGGGGTGGGAACTCTCCGCGTGTGCTGCCACCTCCCGAGCATGGCACGATTCGTACTGTGCCAGTAGTCCTGTTGCTGATAGCCGTGGCCATCGGGGGCGGCGCGGTCCTGGCCGCCCTCGGGCGGGCCGGCGAAATGGCCCCGTTTGCCGCTGACCTCCCGCCGATCGGCCTCGACGAGGTGACGGCCACGGATGTCGCCCTGCTGCGGCTGCCGATGTCGATGTGGGGGTACAACGCGCAGGCGACCGAGGAAGCGCTGCGGGTGATCGCACGGTCGGTGACCGAACGCGATGTGGAGATCGCGACACTCCGCCGGGAACTGGCCGACCTGCGGACCGGCCAGGACACGGCCCGGCCGGCCAGCCGGGACGCTGGCCCGCCACCCGGCCAGGCCGGCCGCGATGGCGACCGCGATGGCGACCGCCCCGTGCTGCCTGACGTGCCCGGCTCCGGCCCTGATGAGTGAGGCCGGGCTGGGCCCGGCCGCGGGGCCGGACGGGCGGCTGCGGTGCCCGTGGGCGCTCGGTAGCGCTGACTATCTCCTCTACCACGACCAGGAATGGGGCCGGCCGGTCCGGGACGATGTGGGGATCTTCGAGCGTATCTCGCTTGAGGCGTTCCAGTCCGGGCTGTCCTGGCTGACGATCCTGCGCAAGCGGGGCAATTTCCGGGCCGCTTTCCGCGGCTTCGACCTGGCCGAGGTTGCCGCATTCGGCCCGGCCGACACCGGGCGGCTTCTCAGCGACGCCGGCATCGTGCGCAATCGCGCCAAAATCGAGGCCGTGATCGGCAATGCCCGGGCGGCGCTGGCCATCCCCGGCGGGCTTGCCGCGCTGGTGTGGCGGTATGCTGACGGCCCGTCCCGCCCGCCGGTCACGACGGGCGACGTTCCCGCGTGGACTCCTGCGTCAAAGGCATGTGCACGCGAACTGCGGGGGCTCGGCTTCACCTTTACCGGCCCGGTCACCGTCTATGCTGCTCTGCAAGCCTGCGGCATCGTTGACGACCATCTGTCCGGCTGCTTCCGCCGGGGCGCTTATTCGTAAATTTGCCTGTCGGTGATTTGTGGCTAGCGGTTCGCGATTCACACGGAGCGTGCGAGACTGTGAACTGTCGGTGGGTAGGGGAGCACTGCGGCGAGCGCTCCCCCGGCCGTGGCCGTGGAGTGGTCACGTGCCTGAAAGCGGTCGACCGGAGGGAGGTGACATGACCACCGATCCGCCGGTCCCGCCGGGCGTGGACCCCACCACACCGAGCCCGGCCCGGCTATACGACTACTACCTGGGTGGGACGGCCAACTACGCCTCCGACCGGCTGGTGGCCGACCGGCTGCGCGACTTAATCCCCGAACTGGAGGACACGGCCTGGGCGAACCGCGCGTTCCACCAGCGGGCGGCCCGCTGGCTGGCAAGGCAGGGAATCCGCCAGTTCATCGATATCGGGTCCGGGCTTCCGACGCGGGGCAACACGCATGAGGTGGTGCTGGCCCAGGTCCCGCATGGGCGGGTGGTCTACGTGGACCACGACCCGATGGTCATCGCCTACGCCAAGGCATTCCTGGCGGATACCGGTGCCGTCACCATGATCCAGGCTGACCTCCGCGACCCGCCGGGGGTGCTGGATCATCCCAGCCTGCGCGCGCTCATCGACCTCAGCGAGCCGGTGGGTCTGCTGATAACCGCGGTCCTGCACTTCGTGGCCGATGAGGAAGACCCGTGGCGGATCGTGCGGCAGTACGCGGCCGCGCTGGCACCGGGCAGTTATCTGGCCGTCTCGCACGTCACCGGCGACAGCAAGCCGCCCCTGTCGCTGGCGGTGTGCCGGGACGTGTATGCCAGGTCTTCGCAGGACATCTACCCGCGGACCAGGGCAGAGGTGGAGCGCTTCTTCGACGGGCTGGAGATGGTCTCTCCTGGCGCGCGGACACCACCCGGAGTGGTGCACACGGGTGAGTGGGGGGCCGAGGACCGGGCGCGGGCAGACAGCGACGGCTCCCGGTGGCTGTACTGCGGGGTCGTGAGGTGCCCGTGAGGGCCGCATGAAGTGACGAGCAACGTATGAGGTGGCCAATATGACCGAGGAATTGCAGGTACCCGCCGGGGTGGACCCCACTGTGCCCGCCCCCGCCCGGATGTATGACTACTTCCTGGGCGGTCACAACAACTTCCTCGCCGACCGCGATGTGGCGGATCAGGTGCGCGAGATGATTCCCGAGGTCATCGACGCGGCGTGGGCGAACCGCGGGTTCCATCAGCGGGCGGCGCGCTGGCTGGCGGAGAGGGGGATCAGGCAGTTCATCGACATCGGGTCCGGGCTGCCGACGGTGGGCAACACCCATGACGTGGTGCAGGACGTGGCCCCGGATGCCCGGGTGGTGTACGTGGACCACGACCCGATGGTGCTTGCCTACTCGGGTCAGCTGCTGGCAGGCAACCCCCACGCCACGGTGGTCTTTGCCGATCTGCGTGACCCGGCCAGCGTGCTGGGCAACCCGGACCTCAAGGCGCTGATCGATTTCGCTGAGCCGGTTGGGCTGATGATGACGGCGGTGACGCATTTCGTGGCGCCGTCAGCGGATCCATGGGGGCTGGTGGCGCGCTATGTCCAGGTGCTGGCATCCGGCAGCTACCTGGTGCTGTCTCAGGTGACCAACGACAAGACCCCGCCCCGTTCGGTGCGGGTGGCCGAGGAGATGTACGCGAAGGGGACCGAGCAGATCTACTTCCGCAATAAGGCCGATATCGAGCGGTTCTTCGACGGGCTGGATATGGTCTCCCCCGACGGGACCGCCGCCGGGGTGGTGCATGTGGGCGAGTGGGGGGCGGACGATCCGGATCTGGCCGACAGCGACGGGTCCCGCTGGCTGTACTGCGGAGTCGCGAGGTGCCCATGAGCGCCACGCTGCGAGGTAGCGGGCAGGCCGGAACCACCGATCCGCCGGTCCCGCCCGGGGTGGACCCAGCAGTTCCCAGCCCGGCCCGGCTGTACGACTACCTCCTCGGCGGCACCCACAATTTCGCCGCCGACCGGGCGGCGGCCAGACGGATCTTGGCGGTCCTGCCGGAAGCCAGCGACGGGGCGTGGGCGAACCGCGCGTTCCATCAGCGTGCCGCCCGCTGGCTGGCTGAGCAGGGTGTCGGGCAGTTCATCGACATCGGGTCGGGACTGCCCATGGCCAGCAGCACGCACGGGATCGTGCGCCGGGTGGCCCCACCCGCCCGGGTGGTGTACGTCGACATCGATCCGATGGTGGCGTCGATGTCGGACGAGTTCCTCGACGGGGTCGGCGGTGCGGCCCACATCACGGCTGACCTGCGTGATCCGCAGACCGTGCTCGGCCATCCGGACCTGCGGGCGCTTATCGACTTCGCCGAGCCGGTGGGGCTGCTGATGACCGCGGTCATGCATTTCGTGGCACCGGCGGCCGATCCCTGGGGCCTGGTGGCCCGTTACGTGGGCGCACTGCCGCCCGGCGGCTATCTGGTCCTGTCGCATGGGACCGCCGACCTGCTCCCGCCACGCGCGGTCGAGGTCAGCCGGGAGGAGTTCGCCAGGGCGACCGAGAACATCTTCCTGCGGCCCCGGGCGCAGGTGGAGCGCTTCTTCCGTGGCCTGGACCTGATACCGCCCTACAACCAGGCCGCGCCCGGTATCTGCTACGTCGGCCAATGGGGGGCCGAGGATCCCGGGCTTGCTGACAGCGATGGATCACGGGTGCTGTATGGCGGGGTGGGCCGGCGCCCATGAGGACCAGTGGAGGTGATGTGACCAGCAAGCCGACGGTTGAGAGTCTCGGCATCGATGCCGCTGCCCTGTCCTGGCAGCGCTCCGGGGATGGGGAAGGCGCTATCGAGGTCGCCTTTGCCGGGGGGCCGGACGGCCCTGCGGGTGAGTGGGTGCTGATGCGGGTGGCCGGTGACCCGGCGGAAAGGATCCTGGTGTACGACCGCCATGAGTGGGAGTGCTTCCTTGACGGCGTCCGGAAGGGCGAGTTTGACGACGCGCTCGGCTAGCGGGTGCGGGTGCTCCTGGCATGGCTGGTGCGGTGGCCGTAGCCGGAGGTTCTGGGAGCTTTTTCCGGTGTTTCCCCGGGAGGGCGCTTTAGCCCGCGTTCTCTCTGTGGCAGGAGCGATAGCTGTGACAAGCGAGTGGAGTGAGCGACATTGTTGAGGCCCATAAAATCTGTGATTCACAACTTAGGTACCGCTATACTGCTGGCAACATCCTGTCAAGGAGGCGACCCCGAATGACCGACGATGCCTACGGTGCCACCGTGGCTAAGCGTCGGCTGTCCCGGCGCCTTCTCCAGCTCCGGGTGAAGAGTGGCTACACGGCCAACCACGTCTGTGACATGCTGAACTGGGGGCGGGGCAAGGTAGGTCGATTTGAGGCCAATCAGTGGAAACGCCCCGAGATGAGCGATATCCGCGATCTTCTGCGGATCTACGACGTAGACGTGGCCGAACGGGAGCAGCTGGAAGAGCTGGCCATCCAGGCGCGGGCCCGGCCGTGGTGGCGCGACTATTCCGACATTTTCGAGAACGAGTTCCCCGGCTTCGAGAATGACGCCGTCCGCATCCGGTGCTTCATGCCACTGGTCCTGCCCGGGCTGCTGCAGACGCAGGACTACGCGGAAGCATTCATGCGCATCGGGCCCAGGCCCCCGGCCTGGCGGCGCAAGGTGCTGGAGACGCGGTTGCGCCGGCAGGAGATCCTCGACCGTTCTGACGGCACCGCCCCCATGCTGTGCGCGGTCATCACCGAAGCGTCGCTGCGGTACCAGTGGGGATCGCGGTCTGACCGGCGGGAACTCATCGAGCACCTGATTGACCTCAGCCCGCGTCCCAACGTTGACCTGCGCATCCAGCGCTTCACCGATGGGCCGCCGCGTGGCCTGATGTCAGCGATCAACATCTTCGACTTCTCCGACGGCGAACCCAGCATCGCCTACACGGAGACCGATACGGCGATTCAGGAGGTGACTAGCGCGGACCAGGTGAACATGTACAGCCAATCGTTCGATCGCGCGGTCGACGGTGCCCTGGAGCCCGCCGACACCACAATTTATCTCAGACAACTCGCTGAACAACTGGAGTGATCCATGACCGACCTGTCTCAAGCAGTCTGGCGGAAGGCCCGCCTCAGTCAGTACAACGGCGGGTGCGTGGAAGTGGCCGCCAACCTCCCCGGCGTAATCGCCGTCCGGGACAGTAAACGTCCCGAGGGGGGTGCACACGTCGTCGGCCGGGCCGCGTTCGCCGTTTTCCTGGCGGATGCCCGGTCGGGCCGCTACGACTTCGGCGCGATCAGCGACGTGCATTGACCGTCTCATAGCGCTGACGAAGAATCCCCCGGGCTGCCACCCGGGGGATTCTTCTATGCTGCGCCTGTCTCAAGGCCCGGCGGAGTGCAACCCGCCGCGTCTGTGACTGTACACGTACCTTGGGGCACACGCACTTGCCTGACTAGCGGAAAGTAATCGCAGGATGTCATTGCGAAGGGGGCACAACAACTCGTAATCTGTGTTTCACAGATCCACGAGTCACGAAGGCTGAGGAGCATGTTACCGTCGCCTGCCGTAGCCACACCGCAGCCCGTGGTGATGCCCGGGTTGACTCCGAATGTTGCGGGCCGGTGGAGGGGAGTGCCCGCCCCAGTCGGAGATTCCGCGATCGGCCGGGAGGCGGCGGATTCACGGGTAACCGGTCCTGCTGCGCTTGCGGCAGGCGGCTGCTGCGCCTGGCCGCTCCCGCTTGACGCCAGTTGTGCCCGCGAGGCCAGGTGGGTCTTCCGGGAAGCAGTGGCGTGCCTGGGACTTCCGGATGACCAGGTCCATGACGGCGTCACGATGGCGAGCGAGCTAGCGGCGAACACGCTGCACGCGCTTCAGAACGTCGCGTTCGACGGTACGGCGCGCTGGCCGGAGGCTGGCGCCCCCGAACTATGGCTCTACTTGCGCCGCCGCGAGGGGCGATGGGAGCTGGTCTGCAAGGTATTTGACTCGCTGGCCGGCTGGAAGCACGGTCCGCCACCCGGCACGGGCAGGACCAGGCCGCAGACGGAAAGCGGCCGCGGTCTGCAGGTAGTGGCCGGGCTGTCGGGCGGACGGTGGGGCCATCATCTGACCCGTTCCCGCCTGGGGGGCTGGAAGGTCCCTGGCAAGGCCGTGTGGTTCGCCCAGCCGGTGGCGGCCGAGTGCGTCCCGGCCGGCCTCGGGCACACCCGGTTGCGCCCGTGCCATGCCTCCCGGCGGCTGGAAGCGATGCTGGCCGACCGGGGCCTCGGCGGGAGCCTCCTGCATGCCGAAGAGGCCGCAGCGGGCATATCGGTGCTCTCGGTCCGGCGCGGGCTCACCGTATGGTGCCGCTCTGGCAGGATTTCGTGGCGGACCAGGGCCGGCTCCTATGAGCACCGGACACTCACCGACCTCGAGGACGTGGTCGAGCAGATCGTGTGCCTGTGCGAGGAACTGGACTGCGGGTACGGCGCCGGGCGCACCGGCCGCGACCGGGTCCGGTGATCGGGTTCCCGCTCGCGTCACCGCGGGTCTGGCATGTCAGCCTGCAGGCAGCAGTCCACGAAGCGGGAAGCGGCCGGCAAGAGCCGGGCCGATTCGGCGTGGAAGAACCTGGCCGCCTCATGCCCGGGCCACTGCGCCGGCAGTAGCGGTGCGGGAAGACCCGGGTCGGAGAACAGAAACTTGCGCCACTCGTGGACCAGCGTGCTGCGTACCGCGAACACTGCCTCGTCTGTCGCGCCGGGGCCGATGCCCGCGATCAGTTCACCAGCCGCGGCGTGCCAGTGCTGGTAGGCGTGAGCGAGCCGATCGAGGTTCCATGCCCGCGACAGCAGTCGGTATGGGTCGCCGTCATAGGTGGCACAGAATCGTTCGGCGGGCAGTCTTTCGGTCTCCAGCAGGACGTCAAGCTCCGCCGAGGCGCGGGGGCTGACCCACGTCGATTCGTCCAGTTGTGCGTACCCCAGATAGTGCAGGGCGGAGCGGACGCGCTCCCGGCGCGATCGCTCCCGTACCCGGCTGGTCACCAGGATGTTCCAGCGGCCATCCCAGCCATGGTCGCCGTGGCGGTAGATGCGCTCGGCTGCCTCGTCCAGCCGGTGGCTGGCCCGCGGCGTGAGCGCGTAGCCCGGCCCGCCGGCCAGCCGGACCGG
>DPMS01000874.1 GCA_003541285.1 Actinomycetota bacterium | reverse complement strand
CTACCGGACCGTGCTGCCCTACCGGACCGTGCTGCCCTACCGGACCGTGCTGCCCTACCGGACCGTGGACTGCCTGCGCTCGCGTTCGCCGCCGTGGTGGGCCTGGTACTGGCAGGGGCCCTGCCTCCGGTAGATCAACAGGTACCCGGAACGCCGACGGCGACGGTCGCCGCCGTCCAGGGCAATGTGCCGCATGCGAGGAATCTGCCGGACCTGCTGCGCGCGACCACGGTCACCGCCAACCACGCAGCCGCCACCGAGCGGCTGGCCGCCCGGGTCAGGGCCGGCGCAGCGCCCGCACCCGCGCTGGTGATCTGGCCGGAGAACTCGACCGACCTCGATCCCCGGCTGTATCCCCAGGTGTACGCGACGATCTCGGCCGCGGTGAGCGCGATCCACCGCCCCATCCTGGTGGGCACCGTGCTCCAGGACCCGCTGCGCAACGCGGGCCAGCTCTGGCTGCCGGGCAGCGGGCCGGGCGCCATCTACGTCAAACGCCAGCTGGTGCCGTTCGGCGAGGTCATCCCGTTCCGCGGGCTGCTCGCGCACATCACCTCGCTGGTGGCGCTGCAGCCGGTCAACTTCACACCCGGCCACCGGGCGGTGGTGTTCCGGATCGGCAAGATCCGGCTCGGCGACGTGATCTGCTACGAGGTCGGCTTCGACAACCTGGTCTCCTCCGAGGTCAGGGCGGGGGCGAACCTGCTGGCCGTGCAGACCAACGACGCGACGTTCGAGATGGACGGCCAGCGCGGCGAGACCCTCCAGCAGCTTGCGATGGCGCGTATCCGGGCGGTCGAGTCCGACCGGGCGGTGGTGGTGGCGTCCACCACCGGCGTGAGCGCCATCATCGCGCCGGACGGCAGGCTGCTGGCCCATACCAGCACCTGGCGCCGGGCCGAGCTGGAGGCCCGGATACCGCTGGTGAGCCAGCGCACGCTCGCCGACCGGGTGGGCAGCTGGCCGGAGGCCGCCATCGTCACGCTCACCCTCGCCGCCCTCGCCTGGGCGGCCGCCGCCGCCTTCCGGCGCCGCCGCCGGGAACCGGACCGCCAGCGGTAGGCGGCGCGCAGACCGGGCTCCCCGCGGGTGCCTGCGCCCAAGCCGACCACAATGGGAGTTATGACGGTGTTGCGTGGCCTGATGAAGCCGGTCAGGTATGCCGTCCTGCTCGCAGGCGCGCTGCCGGTGCTCGCGTTCCCCGGGCTCAACCTTGAGTTCCTGGCCTGGTTCGGCCTGGTGCCCGGCCTGCTCATCATGCGCGCTGCCCCCTCGGCACGGGAGGCGGCGGTGCGGGGCTGGTGGTTCGGCACCGGATTCATGCTGGCCGCCCACTACTGGCTGGCGCCCAACCTCGGCCCGGCCCTGCTGCTGGTGGCGGTGGTGCTCGGGGTGCTGTGGATCCCGGTCGCGGTGAGCACCTGGCTGCTGCTGCGCCCACCGGTCAGCGCTGCGCGCGCACTCGCCGCACTGGTTGTCGTGCCGAGCTTCTGGCTGGTGATCGAGTGGATCCGCTCCTGGCAGGCGCTTGGTGGCCCGTGGGCACTGCTGGGCACCAGCCAGTGGCAGCACCCGGCGGTGCTGGCGCTCGCCGCGGTCGGCGGTGTGTGGCTGGTCAGCTTCGCGATCGTGGCCGCCAACACCGGCATCGTGATCCTGCTGACCGCCGGGCAGATCGCGGTCCGGGCCCTGGGCGCCGCCGCCACGGCGGCGATGGTGGCGGCCGGGCCGGTTGCGTTCGCGCTGGTCCCGGCCTCTCACCCCACCGGCTTTGTGACAGTGGCGCTGGTGCAGCCCGGCCTCGTCCACAACCCGCAACTGCGGGTGGATGCCAGCGAGCGGCTCTCGGCTGGCCTGCGCGGGCACCACCCGGACCTGATCGTCTGGGGGGAGAGCAGTGTCGCCTACGAGCTGAGCCGCGCCCCCGGGCTGCTGGCCCGGATCAGGGCGCTGTCAGCCGCGGACGGCGCGCAGATCCTGGCCGACCAGGACTCTTTGACACCGGACGGGGGGAAATCCAAGGTCGCTGTGCTGGTCGGCCCCCGGGGCATCGAGGCCACTTACACCAAGGCCCGGCTCGTCCCGTTCGGTGAGTACATCCCGTTCCGCCAGCAGCTGGGCTGGCTGACGAAGATCAGCCGGGCGGCGGCGGTCAACATGACCCCGGGACCGGGGGCAAAGGTCCTGCAGGTGACCACCCGGGACGGCCAGCGGATCCCCATCGGTGTGCTGATCTGCTTCGAGTCCGCCTTCCCGGACATGTCGCGGGTGGACGCCCGCCGGGGCGCCCGCCTGATCGTGTACCAGACCTCGGACTCCACGTTCCAGCAGAGCTGGGCCCCCGCCCAGCACGCTTCGCTCGGCGCGGTGCGGGCCGCCGAGACCGGGCGCCCGGTCGTGCAGGCGGCGCTGACCGGCGACACAGTCGCCTACGACGCGCAGGGGCGCCTGCTCGCCAGCATGAACACCGCACAGCGCGGGGTGCTGTTCGTGCGGCTGGGGCTGGTGCCCGCCACCGCCCAGACCCCCTTCGACCGCATCGGGGAAGTGGTTCCCTGGACCGCGATCGGGATCGCCCTTGTCTCCTTGCTCGTCCTATTCCATACCTGGCGTCCACATCGCCCGGTACGGCTACTCTTGGACGTGAACCGCCGACCCGCCCCAACCGTCTCTCTACTGGGAACTTCGCGCGAGCAAGATTCCGGATCGAAGCCTGCTGAACCGGGCGAAGATACGGCATCGTCTCCGCAACCGGGTCGGTAACTCCCTGGCGAAGGTGACAGCCTGCCCCCCACGGCAGCACGGCGCCGAGCCTTCGGATCTGCGCAACAGGAGGACGAGAGTGCGGGAGAGGGACCTCACTCGGGCGGGCCGGGGTGGCCTGTCCACCAGCCGCCGGGTCAAGCTGGGGATCGCGGCGGTTTCTGGTGCGGCATGCCTGCTCGCGGCGGCCTGCTCGGGTGGCGGGGCAGGCACACTGGCAGCATCGAAGCAGGGCGGGGGAGCAGGGACACCCGCCGCGGCGCCACTGCCCCAGGTGACCATCACCCCGGCCGACGGCACCACGAACGCCCGCACCAACCATGGCATCGCTATCACCGTGGTCCAGGGCAAGATCAGCAACGTCAGCGTGACCGCGGGCCATTCCCCGGTCAGCGGCGCCCTCGCCGAGGGCGGGACGGCCTGGCACACCAACTGGCCGCTGCGGACGCACACCCACTACAGCGTGACGGTGACCGCCGTCAACGCTGGTGGCAAGACGGTGACCGCGACCAGTTCCTTCCGCACGCTCGGCCCGGCGTCCACCTTCACGGCCACCACCCTGGAGGGCTACAACCAGACCTACGGCGTCGGCATGCCGATCGTGATCAACTTCAGCCAGCCGGTCACCCACAGGGCCCAGGTGGAGCGGGCGATCGAGATCAAGAGCTCCAAGCCGGTCGTGGGCGCCTGGATGTGGAACGGCTCGCAGGAACTGGACTTCCGCACGCAGAGCTACTGGCCACAGCACACCCACGTGAGTTTCACCGCACACTTCAACGGGGTGGAGATCGCCCCGGGCGTGTACGGGACCAGCAACCTGAGCCAGTCGTTCACTATCGGTGACTCGCTCATCGGCGTGACCAGCACCCGGACCCACCACACGAAGATCTACTGGAAGGGCAAGCTGTTCCAGGTCTGGCCGGACAGCAGCGGCATGCCGGGCGACGACACCGCCAACGGCACCTACCTGACCATCGAGAAGGGCAACCCGGTCCTGATGAGCGGGCCAGGCTACAAGAACGTCCCGGTCTTCTTCTCGGTCCGGTTCACCTGGAGCGGCAACTACTACCACGACGCGCCCTGGTCGCTGGGTGAGCAGGGGTACGTGAACGTCAGCCACGGCTGCGTGAACCTGTCCCCCGAGCACTCCCAGTGGTACTACGACCGGGCGGTCCCCGGGGATCCGATCACCATCACGGGCAGCCCGGTCGCGGGCCAGTGGGGTGACGGCTACACGGAGTGGTTCTACAGCTGGAAGCAACTGCTGCAGCACAGCGCGACCCACATGGCAGTCCAGGTCGGTCCCTCGGGCAGCACGTTCGTGGACCCGTCCACGCTCCCGCCCCCCACCCCGGCCACGCCGCTGACCGGCTCCAAGCCGTACAACTTCGTGGCCAAGTAAGCCCGCCTGACGGCACGTGCCCGTGCTGTTCCATGACTTCCGCCCCAGGCATGAGCGGACCAATGGCCTTGGTGACCGCGGCCCACGCGTGAGAGAACGGCACTTGTGGAAGGCACCAACCCGCCGCCGCCCACTCATCCGTTCAGGTGGGCAGCGCGCCTGGCCGAACTTGATGAGCGGACCCCCGACGGGCACGAGCGGAACGCCCAGCTTTCAGCAGGCATGGGTCCCGCCGGCTATGAGTAGCGGAGCGTAGGCCCAACGCCGGAACAGGCGGCGCAGGCGGAGAGACTTGCGCGGCTGGCCAGCCAGCGCGCTCTTGAGGCGTCCCGGCGGGCGGCGATGATGCGACTGCACGCGGCCAGCGCGCATGACCGGGCGGCACGGCTGCACGAACTCCTCGCCGACGTCGGCGATCAGGCCGGCGCCGGGCAGCACCGGGAGGAGGCGGCCGCGCACCGGCGCCAGGCGAGCGACGATCGCGCCGCCGCGGACGCGATATTCCGCTCCCATCGCGTGGACCCGCCCGAGGTGGGGGATAGTTGACATGTCGGTGGCGGTAGCCAGCGACAGGAACGCGCATGACAACGACCCGGGGCTGCGACATTGTGGTGATCGCCGCCTCGGCGGGTGGGGTCGAGGCGCTGCGGGGACCGGGGGCGGAGGACCTCTGGGGCCTGCGTCCGGAGGAAGCCACCGGCCGGCCATTGGCTGGACTGGATATCGGCCTGCCGGCCGGCACGATCGTGCCACTGCCGGAGCAGACACTCGCTGGCAAGCCCGCCAAGGCCGAGGCGGAGGTGGACGGGACGAACCGGCGCGGCCGCCCGGTCAGCATGCTGGTTCAGTGCAGCCGGCTCGTCGGGGACGACGGTACCCCGCAGGGCGCGATCGCGGTGATCAACGATGTCAGCCAGGCGGCCATCGACGCCGACCAGGAGCAGTGAGAAACGCCCGTCAGGGTTACCGGCTGCCGCGGACCGTCAGGGCTAGCCGCCTCACCTCGGCGATCGCCTCATCCAGGTCATCACTGGCCTGGATCAGCATCATCCGGTCCTCGACACCGGCCAGCCTCCGGCGCAGGCTGGCCAGCCGCAGCCCCGCCATCGTCAGGCGCTGGCTCAGCCGGTCCAGCACGTCCACGCCGAATGGCGGCTCTACGGCCGCCCCCATCCGGGCCTGCTCAGGGTCGCCCGCGCGCATCTCATGAGCAGCAGTCTCCGGGCTGGCCTCGGTGATCGCGGCGGTGCTCCCAGTCCGCCTGCCCGCGCCGCCAGACCTGATGGCGGTCGCCTGGCCGACCTCGTCCGCGATCCAGCCCACATCGAGCGGCGGGCCGAGTGGCCGGTCAGTGGGGTATGACATGAGACTCCCTGCGTTGTGCCGACGGCCCATGCTAGGGGCTCGCCGGGGTCGGCCGGTGGTCAGCTGACAGGTCAACCTCCAGCCCATCCACACCAGCCTCGTCCCGGGTGTCGCGCAGCAACGTGGATACCCGCTGCCGGCTCACCCCGAAGACGGTGGCCAGTTGGGCCATGGTCAGCCCTTCCGCGTACAGCGCCCGGGCTTCCATCCGCCGGAACCTGTTCCCATCCCGGGCCAGGGTGCGGATTGCCATGGAGATCTGCTCCATCATCACGAGCCGCTTGTCCAGCGGCAGCATGCGCGCGTAGGAAAGTTCCGGCGCTTGCTGGGTTGCAGCAGACATCCACTGGCTGAGCTGGCTCAGCCGGCGATGAAGCTCGCCGGACGAGTTCGCGAGGTTGGAAAGGCAGGTCAGCGCCTCATCCGTCTCGGGCCGGTTCACTTCCACCTGCAAACTATGGCACGAGTTCCCGGTGACAGGCAACAAACGTTGCCCTAAGTTTTATCAAAGCTGCGGCGCGCTGAGTAATGGCCCGCCACGCCGCTGTCCCGGCCCAGCAGTGTCCTCAGCCTGGTAAGCCGCCAGCAGTTCCTCCTCGTGCCGTTTCTTCGGGAAGAGGAAGAAAACGATCGCCGCACCGAGCAGGACGGCGACGATGCCGGTCAGGTAGGCCCACTGGTCGCCAGCGAGAAACGCGGACTTTGCCGCCACCGTGATCTTGCCGGCGTACTGCGGGTACCGCTGCGCGACCGCCTGCGCACCGTCAAACGACTTCTCCAGCTGGTTCTGCACGCTGGTGCTGACCTGCTGATTGTGCGGCGCCGCGGCGATGGCCTTCGCGAACGCCGCCGCGTAGCCGGCGGTGAGCACGGCGCCCAGGATCGACTGCATGATCGCCCCACCCAGGTCCCGCTGGAGGTCGGCGGTGCCCGACGCCATACCCGCCCGGTGAACGGGCACGGATCCGGTCAGCGAGTGCGAGGCCGGGGTGCCAGCGAAGCCAACGCCGATACCCATGAACGCGTAGCCGAGGCCGACCTCCCAGTACGGACTGCCCTCCCGCCACAGCAGGAGCATGGTGAGGAACCCGAGCAGGCAGAAGAGATAACCGGTGAGCAGGGTGAACCGGGAGCCACGCACGCCGACCAGCTTCGCGGACCATGGCGCCACCACCACCATGAGCACCGCGGCCGGCAGGATCGAGGCCCCCGCTGCCAGCGGCGAGTACCCGAGCACGTTCTGGAGGAACTGCTGGCCGACGAACATCGCGCCCATCAGCGTGCCGAACACGGCGATCCCGGCGGTGGCCGCGACCCAGAAGATCCGGCGCCCGGCGATGTGCAGGTCATACAGCGGCGCCCTGGCACGGCGCTGACGGATCACGAAGGCGGCCACGGCGGCGGCCCCGGTCGCTGCCATAACCAGGATCAGCACGCCCTCGTCCGGGACCGGCGCGAAGTTGATGGCCAGCACGATCGCCGCGATCATCAGCACTGACAGGATGCCGCCTATGTTGTCCACCGGGTCGGTTGTCTCGTTGACATGGCCCGGCACGTAGACGATCGCCATCACCAGGGCGACTGCGGCCAGTGGCAGCGTGATCAGGAACACCGACCCCCACCAGAACTTCTCCAGCAGCCAGCCGGAGATCACCGGCCCCAGCGAGGAGATGGCGGCCCCGATGCCGGACCACAGGGCGATCGCGTGTGTCCGCCGCGTCCCGGTCCACAGGGCTGTGATCAGGGCGAGCGTGGTGGGGTAGGCCATACCGGCCGACAGCCCGCCGATCAGGCGGGCGATCACCAGCACCCCGGCATTGGGCGAGTAGGCGGCGAGCAGGCACACCGGGACCGACAGGCTCACGCCGAGCACCAGCATCATCTTGCGGCCGTAGCGGTCGCCGAGCGCGCCGAGATACAGCACGGAGGCGGCCAGCCCGAGCGAGTAGCCGACGGCGATCAGGTCGAGCCCGGTCTGCGCCGCGTCGAACGCCCTGCCGATATCCGGCAGCGCGACGTTGGCCACCGCCAGGTTCAGGTTGGCCACTGCGGCAACCAGGATGAGGGAGGCCAGCACCAGGCGGGCGCGGGCTGGCCCGGTGGCACCGCCTGGATCCGCCGGTGCCCCGCTGGGCGTGGTGGTGACAGTCATGTTCCCCCCGGTGCTCAGCACCGAGCCAAGCAAGTCGCCGGGGCCACGCATCACCCGCAGCGGGTGATGATCTCAGCCGCCGTGGACGTGACCAGGACGTTCGGCAAGGTGGCCCGCCAGGCGCTGGACCAGGCCAGCGGTCCAGGTGGACGGGCGGGGCTGGGCACCCTCCACGAGGCCGTTCCAGTACAGCGACCAGGTCCCGGCCACCAGGCGGCGGACCACTGGCGCGGTGAGCAGGCGCACCCCCGCCGACGTGGCCCGCGGGCGGCTCAGCAGCGCACTTTGCAGCGCCGCAGCGCCGGGCAGGTACCGCCCGAACAGGCCGGCCAGCGCGTCTGTGTAGCGGGCACCAGGGTTCGCCGGGTGGGCGAGCACCGCCTCCGCGGCCAGCCGCGCGCTGACCATCGCGGGTGCGATCCCCTCCCCCTGAAGCGGGTTGATCAGGCCCGCCGCGTCGCCGGCGAGGAGCACGTTCGCTGCCGCCGGCGGCGTGCCGCTGCCACCCATCCGTAGCCATCCGCCGGTGACCGCGCCCGGGCGCACGCCCGGCCCGAGGTCGCCGCGCCGCGCCAGCATGGCGCAGAACCTGGCCAGGTCGTCGCGCAGGGACACCTGCCTGCGGCTGGTGCCCATCCCGACCCCTATCCCCACGTTCGCCTGGCCATCGGCCCCGGGGAACAGCCAGCCATAGCCCGGGTAGATCCGCCACGGGCTGGCATCCAGCAGGACCAGCAACGGCAGCGGCACCTCGGCGGGCAGGTAGGCACGGATGGCGAACCCCCACAACGCCGCTGCCGGGTCGAGCATCCCGGTGAGCCGGGCAACTGGGCTCAGCGCCCCATCCGCGCCGATGACCACGTCAGTGGCCAGCCGGCGCCCATCGCTGGCGATGACCGTGCGGACGGTCCCGTCAGCGCTGGCGTCCACAGCGGTGATCCTGGCCCGCACCGGGGCCGCCCCGGCGGTGATCGCCGCCTCGCGCAGGGCGTGGTCGAACGCGAGCCGCGGCACCACCACGCCATGACTGGCATAGGTATGGCCCGGGAAGGCGGGGAGCCGGCAGGCCCGTCCCGAGGGACCGATCGCCAGCAGGTCGGCGCCCTGGCCCGCGTCGGGCACATGCACACCGAGTTCTGCCAGGACCTGCACTCCCCGGGGGCCGATCAGGTCGCCGCATGCCTTGTCGCGGGGGAAGGACGCCTTGTCCACGAGCGCGACCCTGGCCCCGCCGCGGGCCAGAACAAGGGCAGCGATACTGCCGGCCGGCCCGGCCCCGACCACGACCGCGTCCCAGCGCTGGTCGTTCACCGGGCCAGCACCATCGCCAGCGCCACAGCACCGGTCGCCCACACGAAGAACCGCAGCGCCCGCTCGATCGGAGCCAGCAGGTCAGTGCGGCCGAACTGCCGCTCGCGGCCGTCGCTGAACGTGATCCGCACCGACACCCCGCTGACGCGGCGCCGCAGGGTGCGGGCGGGTGTGCTGAGCGCCCGCTGGCCCATCGACAGGAAGAACGCGGCCACCGCCGTGACCAGCGCCGCCCAGGACAGCGTCCAGTGCTGCGCGTACGCGCCGACCAGCACGGGGAACGCACCCCAGCTCAGGCCGAACCAGACATCGTTGTGGATCAGGCCACCGAGCAGTTCCAGGTTGTACCCGCAGACCAGCAATCCCCCGGCCACTACGAAGGGCAGCAGCCGCAGCCCGCCGTCGACCAGGCCCATCACCATCGCGGCGGCGATGGCGATGCCAGCCGTGACCGCCAGCACGGTGGTGCCGATCCCGGTGCCCAGCGGCCTGCCTTTCAGTTCGTCGAGCGCGTGCGCCCCGATGCCCACCGCCAGGAAGAACGCGACCACCGTGCCCGCCAGCCGCCACGGCACCAGGTGCGGCATGACGGCGGCGCCCATCACCACATAGGACAGGTGCCAGAGCGTGTAGGGCGGGTGGAGCAGGGTCACCCAGTCACCCGGTCCCCCGGTGCCACGGCCGACCGCGTAGAAGGCAGGCCTTCCCGGGGGTCCGCTCACGAACCCGGTCCCGGCCCCGTGGCGTCCCCCACGTCCTGCCGCGTGCCCGGGGCCGGGCGGTCCCCACCGCTCCCGGACGGCTCCTTGCGGCCCCACATGATCAGCCCGCCGCCCAGGCTCATTAGCTCCACCCCGACGTCGGTCAGGCCGGCTGCGTGCCAGGCGGCGACGTGCGCGTCGAGGGGATGCTGACGGTAGTGGCCCGAGATACTCGGCCCCAGGAACCGGCCGACCTGGTACCAGGGCCGCCCGCCGGTGATCGCGCCCAGCACTGGCAGGGCCAGGCGGGTGTAGCACCACCAGGCGGCGTGCCAGACCGGCTGGGGCGGGACATGGAACTCCAGGCTGGCCAGCGTTCCGCCCGGGCGCAGGCAGCGAGCCATCTCGGCGATGGTCGCCGCCGGGCTCTCCACATAGCGCAGCAGGTAGGAGAAGGTCACCGCGTCGAAGCTGGCATCGGCGAACGGGAGCTGGCCGGCGCGGCCGGCGGCCAGGGCGACCCGGCCCCGCGGGCCCGGTCGGCGCACGTTGGCTAGGCCCGCCCGCAGCATCGGCTCGTTGAGATCGACACCGACGACGTCCGCGCCGGTCCGGCCGGCGACGGCCAGCGCCACCCCGGCCGGCCCGGTCGCCACATCCAGGGCCAGCCGCGGCCCGGCAGCGGCCGCATGATCGGTGACCGCCCGGCGCCAGCGCCGATCCTGGCCGAACGAGAGCAGATAGGCGAGCCGGTCATAACGCGCCGGCAAGCCGGTGAAGACGGCACGGGCCACCGGCTCGCCACGCAGGCGGGCATCGCTGGCAGCCGGCGCCGTCACCGGGTCAGGGGCCTAGGGGGTGTCACGTGGATCCCTGCCCTCACCACGAGATCGCTTCCCCCCTGCCGGTACGGGGCCATTCTGATGCACGGGCGGCGCGGTCGTGCGGTTCACCAGGCGCCCGGCATACCGGTCACTACGGGAGATCGTCGCACGAGTGTTTCCCCTGGGCAAGAAAGGCAGGTGGGCAGGGTCACCGGCGCATCGGCGCTCCCGCTGCCTGCCGGACGGACGCGCGATCGGGGACCTGGCACCGGTAGCCGCAGGCAACCACGTGCGCGAGCAGGTCGGGCGGCGGGGCGATCCCGTGCCGGCACAGGTAATAGGCGAGCCGTGTCCAGCGTGGTGGGACGCAGCACGACCCAAATCGGCCACGTCGCGGTGAAGCTGACCCGATACCACGTCCCACTGCGCTAGAGGCGTGGGGCCTGCCAGGGCGTGGTCATTTCGGGTTGACAGCAACCCGAATCGACCACGCAGCGAGCTCCGGATCGCAGGGCGTGGTCATTTCGGGCTGTGATAGCAGCCCAAACCGACCAAGCCCCGCTACGCCAACTGGGAGCTGACCATGACTGTGGTCGATTGGGGTTGTGATCACAACCCCAATCGACCACAGCCCCAATGGCCGGGTTCGTGATCAGGACCTGCGGTGGCGGGACGAGCCGGTCGGGCTACCGGGGTGGTGATCTTTGACCTGGTTCTGGCGGGGCTGAGTCGCGTCTTATCCGGGCGGGGCATCGGGGTCATAGCCCTCGTCAACGGCAACGATGACGTCGCCAACCGCGTTGAACACCACGTGGCGGATGGCTGTGGCCAGCAGTCCCGGGTCGGCTCCTTGGTCGAGGAGCTGGGCGGGTGCTGGGTGGCGGCGCAGGGTGTTGTCGTCGCGTCATGGGGTGAGTGCTTTGACCGAGCCGACGCCGCCCGCACGGGCCACAGTTGGCTGGCGCCGGGCGCGACCACCGAGATGTCCGGGCCGGTTTCTGAGAAGCTGGCCCGCTGGCCGTTGGCATCCACGGCGCCGACGGCCAGCACGCCTGGGAACCGGATGCTATCGGCCAGGGTCAGGCACCGCCTTCACCGGCGTCGCCGGGTTGAGCAGCGCCATCAGCCCAACCACAGTCACCACCAGCCCGGCCATTACCGGCGACAGGGTCAGGCGGCGGAGCGATAACTGGGCAGCCGTACGCGCGATTTCATGATCGCGGAATCCTGCCAGTCATTATGGCGGACAGGATTCCGTGATCATGGTTGTCGGCCAACCCGGCTGGGCTCAGCTGACGAAGATGTCTTCCGGCAGGAAGGCGGACACCAGCATGTTGGGCGCGTCCACGACCTGGCTGATCTTGAGGTCCACGGCGACGCTGCAGATGGCGTAGGCCTGCTGCCGGGTCCAGCCCCGTTCACCCAGGTGCTCGATCATGTTGAGCAGGGCATTGCGGGCGGCGAGCGTTATGTCCTCGGAATGGTTGACGCCGTCCTTGGTGACCGAGATGCCGGTGGTGGCGAAGAACCGGCGCGGCGCCGCGAATTCGGGTGGCAGGTAGTAGTCCTCCCGGGTGAACCGCAGGTCGCGGATGTTCTTGGCGGCGGCCTCGCCCTTGTGCACGGTGAAGCGCACCCGCAGGGTCGCGCGCATCTCGATCGCGGTGCCGCAGGTCTCGCAGTCCCCCTGGGCGAAATGCGCGTCGCCGACCGAGAACAGCCCGCCGGGGGTGTCCACCGGGATGAGCAGCACCGCGCCCTTGCCAAGCTGCTTGATGTCCACG
This sequence comes from Actinomycetota bacterium, assembly GCA_003541285.1. Lineage (GTDB taxonomy): Bacteria > Actinomycetota > Actinomycetes > Streptosporangiales > Streptosporangiaceae > UBA9676. Next base: position 1,737 of record DPMS01000874.1, on the reverse strand, counting down.
TTGCCGGCTTGCTCACGGGGCGGCACCGTCCGCAGCGCGGTGGCGGCGATGGCCGGGTCTGTGGGCACCGCGGACGCGGCGGACGGAGGGAGCACGAAGCCGCCCCGCTCCAGCAGGGCCTGCTCGCGCGCGGTCGTGGCGGCGAGCAGTTCGTGGCCGGGTGTCAGGCCGATGGTCCCCATGAAGGGTGAACCGGGAATGCGCACCCCGGGCAGGTCCGCCGAGGTCGCCCAGCCGTCAGCGATGTCCCAGCTGACCTTGAACGGCTCCGGGAAGACGTCGCGCAGGAAGCCGAACCCGGGCACCTGGACCGTGTACCCGTACCGGTCGGGCTCGATATCGAGGATCGCCACCGCGAGCACGTCACCGGGTTCGGCGCCCTCCACATAGACCGGGCCGGTGAGCGGGTGAACGACGTCCAGGTTGGGAGCGGCCACCACCTCCAGCGGTGCGGCCGGCCCCATCTGCCCGTCGAAGGCGTCGCGTGTTTCCAGCACGACCTCATCGCCCGGCACGCAGCGGACCACCGGCGGGATGTCAGGATGCCAGCGGTTGTGGCCAGTGCCCGGCTCCTCCAGCAGAGTCTTGCCCCAATCAACCCGGATCTCGTGGATAGCCATAACCCCTCCTTAACCGTGATCCTGCCATCGTGCTATCGCTCCGGCCAGCGTGCACGGGGCGGTGACAGACTTGGCACCAGAAAGGAGGCTGCGGTGGCCGACTTCCCGCCCGGCTACAGCAACCTGCACCCACTGGGCTCCGACGAACTGGGCACCACCTACCAGGCCCGCCAGGACGGGCCGGAACGCGGTGTGGCGCTCCGGATCCTGGACCTGGTGCTGCCCAGCCGGCCAGCACGCCGCCAGTTGCACAGTTCCTGCCTGGCCGCCATTTCCCTGAACGGGCATCGGGGGATCCTCGACCTGCACGACGCCGGCTTCACTCCCGGGAACCGGCCCTTCATAGCGACTGGTCTGCCAGCCGGGTCGCTCGCCGGACACCTGGCCCGGCACGGTCCCGTCCCCGCGGAGCAGGCGGCCAGCCTGGCGGCGGCGCTGGCGGAGACACTGGCGGCCGCCCACGGCCAGGGTGTGCTGCACCTGGACGTGCGGCCGGAGAACGTCGTTCACACCGCGGCGGCGCCACTACTGGCGTATTTCGGTGTGAGCCGCGCGGTGGCCACCGCCGGGCAGGCCGAACTGCCGCCGGGGTGCCTGGTGCATGCGGCGCGGGAGATGTTCGGCTGGGACACCCCCGGCCCGCCCGCCGACGTGTACGGTCTGGCGTCCACGCTGTATGCGGCGCTGGCCGGGCAGGCCCCGTATGCGGCCGAGGCCCGGGTCGGACGCGCCGCGCTTTACCAGCGGGTTCTGCGCGGTGGCCCGCCGCCGGTCCCGCATCCCGGCGTCCCGCCCGGACTGCTGACGCTGATCGCCGCCATGATGGATCCCGATCCCGCCAGCCGGCCCGCCCTGGCTGAGGTCGCCGCCGGACTCGGCCGGTTCGGGGCTCCCGGCGCCGGGTGGGCGATCTTCGGCGGGACGCGAACGGCCCCGGCAGCCGCGGAGCCGGCGGAGCAGGTCGCCGCTTCGCTGCCCCTTCCCCGCCACGCCGCCGTCACCCCGCTGATGTCCGCCGGGGAACCCTTCCCCGAGCCGACGCCGGCCAGTCAGCCCGCGCCACCAGCATCCGCCTGGGAGCGCCCCGCCGCGACCAGCCCCACGCCGACCAGCCCCA
>DPMS01000641.1 GCA_003541285.1 Actinomycetota bacterium | reverse complement strand
CGGGCTCGCCGCCCACCTGCGGGCGGGCCTGGACTATCCGCCGCTGGCCGCCGTCAGCCTGCCGCTGGACATCGGCCCGGCCGCCGACACCATCCCCGCTCATCTGCGCCGTGCCGTCATGATCCGTCACCCGCACTGCGCTTTTCCCGGCTGCCGCCAGCCCGCCACCACCTGTGACATTCACCACCTGATCCCAAGCTCACAAGGCGGCCCAACCGCCCTGCACAACCTGCTCCCCCTGTGCGGCTTCCATCACCTCGTGGTCATCCACCGCTGGGGCTGGTCCTTGACCCTGAACCCGGACGGCACCACCACCGCCACCAGCCCCGACCGCCAGCGCATCCTGCATAGCCACAGCCCGCCGCCAGCCACCGCCGCCTGACGGGCGGTGCCACGAGTCGCGTCACTACGCTGTCGGTGTGGCGAAGACGCCGGACGACATGATGCGCGCGGTGAGCGAGTCGCTGGCGGCCCGCACCGGCAGGTCGCTCGATGAATGGGTGACGCTGGTGCAGGCGTCGGGGATCGACCCACTCGACCAGAACGCGGTGCGTCGCTGGCTGCGCTCACAGCATGGTGTGCCGCAGAACAGCGAGTGGGCGATCGGCGACGCCGCGGCCCGCGCGGCCGGCTGGGTGCCGCCCACCGTGGCCGAGTACATCGACAGCCAGTACACCGGCGCAAAGGCTGCGTTGCGCCCGATCTACGACGCGCTTGCGATCGCCATCGAGGACTTCGGCGACGACGTGACCATCGAAGGGCGCGGCACTTACACACCGTTCGTCCGTGGCCGCCAGTTCGCCGCCGTCGCCGCCGCCACCAGGGACCGGGTGGACCTGGGGCTGCGCTTCACCGACCCGCCGGCGTCGCCCCGCCTCCAGTCCGCCACCGGCCCGGGCCAGGCCACCCACAAGATCGCGCTGCGCAGCGTGGCCGACGTGGATGACGAAGTGCTCCATCTGCTGCGGGTGGCCTACGAGCAAAGCCAGCCTCCGTGATCAGGTGATCCTGTCCCGGATGACCAGGTTCGGGCGGGCCTTCTGCGCTGTCTCGCGGGTGGCCTCCCAGCAGGTACCACACATCGGGTAGGAGCGGCCCCAGGTTTCGGGCCAGAACGCCTCGCGCGGAGTGCCCGGCACGCCGAGCTGGGCGAATGTGACGATGACTTCGGCGAGTCGGCCGAGGTTACGGTGCTGCCGGTCGTTGCACAGATGCTGACCGTGGGGGACGGTCAGAGTGATCTCGTCGTGGCCGGGCGCGGCGGTGGTCACATCCGCTCCTGGGGTGAGCAGTCTCCGGAAGGCTGCGGGTTCTCATGACGTGCCCCGGCTGGCTGGTCGATCTCGAACCACACGACGCGAGTGGTGGCGCTGGCTGTGATGCCCCATTGGTCGGCGAGGCAGCCGACGATGAGTAACCCGCGCCCGCGTTGCCCGTCGCGGTGGCTGGGTGGTTCCCATGGGCCGGCCTCGTCCTCGACTTCGGTTCGTAGCCGTCCTTGGTGCATGGTGGCGCGCACGGTGAACTGCCCACCTGGTCGGCGGGACCGGCTGTGCTGCACCGAGTTGGTAGCCAGTTCGGACAGGCATACTAGTGCGTCCGGGGCTGCCGGAGAGTCGCCCAGCAGGCTGGCCAGGAACACGCGGGCCTGTCTCACGTGCTCCGGGGTTGCGGGGAAAGTCCGGGACCAGGTGCACGACAGGGCGGCGGTGAGTGTGCCGGCGGCGGCTGGCGGCGTTGCGGGCTCGCGCATGCTGGCGTCTCCTGTCTGCTGAGGGCCGGGACGCGCTCCGTCCGGCGGCGGCATGGCACAGGCGGTTGGTGACTGTTGGGCGGCGCGCCTCCAGATTGTCACCACAGGAACTCGCGTGCAAGTTTCTACACGAACTTGCTCGATAGTGAGTTTGGCTGTACTCGTGGTGGTTGTCAGACAGGATTGGCTCACGCCTTGCCGAACGAGTGAGATTGGGGTGTTTCACGGTGGCTGACCGGCGACCGCCGTCCGTGCGTGCCCGGCAGCTTGCGGCAGAACTACGCAGGCTGCGTGATGCTGCGACGTTGACCGGAGAAGAGGCGGCGGGCCGGCTGGGCTGGTCACCGTCGAAGATCTCCCGGATCGAGACCGGCCAGACCGCGCCCAGCCCGGCAGACCTGCGGCGTGTGCTGGACCTGTATGAGGTCGTCGGCACGCAGCGCGAAAGGCTGGAACTGCTGGGCCTGAGCGCCGGGCAGCGCGGCTGGTGGGATGCCTACGCCGACACTCTTGGCCCCGAATACACCGCGCTGATCGCGCTGGAAGCCGAGGCGGAGTCGGTGCGCTGGTACTCGCCGATGCTGGTGCCAGGCTTGCTGCAGACCGAGCAGTACGCCCGCGAGGTGATCCGCTCCGGCCTGCTGATCGCCCCGCCCGGTGAGATCGAGCGGCGGGTGCAGGTGAAGATGACCCGCCAGCGTGTGCTGACCAGGGAAAACCCGCTGCAGCTCGCGGTCGTGATCGATGAAGCAGCGATCTTGCGCATGGTCGGCGGACCGCAGGTCATGCGAGAACAACTGGCGCACCTCGCCGCGATGGCCGCCCGCCCCAACGTCAGCGTGCAGGTGCTGCCCCTGGCCGCTGGAGCGCACCCGGCGACCACCGGCGAGTTCACCATCCTCGGCTTCCCCCAGCTGATCGCGCCCGACGTGGTGTTCCTGGAGAACATGACCAGCGACCTGTACGTCGAGCACGAGGCCGAGGTCTACCGCTATGGCATGGCATTCGACCGGTTGCGGGCGCTCGCCCTTCCCCCCCATGAGTCAGCCGCGTTCATCACCGCCAGAGCGGATAGCATCGGATGATCCCGGTGGGACGTCACCACCGGGTAGGAAAGGGGGCACGGAGTGGGCGCACCAGACCTGCGCCGCGCCCAGTGGCGCACCAGCACCTACAGCGCGAACAGTTCGACCTGCGTCGAGGTGGCACGCAACCTGCCCGGCGTGATAGCCGTCCGCGACTCCAAGGACAGGCAAGGACCCGCACTGCTGTTCACCGCTGGCCAATGGCGCGCGTTCATCGCTGCCATGAAAGCCAGCGAATTTAGCCGACGCTGACAGTTCGGCTTCTTCACGACGCGCCCTGTCATCCCCGCGCGCCAACCACGCCCCGGCGCTCAGGGATCGGTCGACCTGGGGTTGCACTGACCCCGGAGATACCCCCCGACTCGACGCAGGCGGCATCGGTGCGGCAGCGTTCTGCTTAATCTTGTCCGGGGTGGTGAGCGGGGCGGAGGCGACCAGAGCACTGGCGGTGGGGAGCGGGGGCTCTTCCGACGTTCTGCCGTCGCGGGCGGCGGCCGGACGGCCTTCCAGCGTGTGGTGGGTGGCGGTCGGGGTGTGGGCCGGTCCGCGGCCTGCCGTATGGAGGCGGGACCCGAGCAGGCTGGCCGCCACGGCTACGGCGAGCAGGATGGCCAGTCGGCGGACATCGGCGCTGCCCTGCCAGGTCAGGTGGGCATGCCGGCCGATGATGAAACCGCTGTCGAACATCCAGCCGATGAGCGCGACGCCGGGTGCCGCGGCTGGCCGGATCCGGGCCGCGACGCAGGCGGCGACCAGCCCGTACCCGGCCAGGGCGGCGGTGGGATGCCGGGTGCCGCCGGCTAGCACGAACACGGCAGTGGCGGCGGCCGAGCTCGCGTATGCGGCGAGCAGCCCGTACGAGACCGCCCAGCCATGGCGGGCCGGCGCCGGAGTGGAAGAAGGGCTGGCGGCGCCGGTCCGCCGGGTGGAAGGCGCTCCCATAGATGC
>DPMS01000145.1 GCA_003541285.1 Actinomycetota bacterium | reverse complement strand
CAGGGCTGCGGACAAAGTCGTTTCTGCTGTTCACAGGGCTGGCGTGAGGCGGAGCAGGGCGAGGAGCATGGCATTGTCGTATTCGGCGTCGCGGATGGTGCCGGCGATGTCGTCGTGGCCGGCCTGGCGGATGAGCCCCATGATGAGGTTACGGAGGGTGGCGAGGGCGCGGGGCCGGGAGCCGGCCCGGACCCTGGACGAGTCCTCACGCAGGGTGACGTCGCGGACAAGGTGGACCTCGTTGTCGGATAGGGGGCGCCGTTTTCCGGCGCCCCCCTCCTCAGAACCGTGCTTGCCACTCGTCGCGGCACACGGCTCAAGCAGCCCGCGTGGGCGGTCAGGCTCCTGTGTTCTGCTGCTCCGTGCCGTGCGGTCCGTCGTCTGGCTGACGGCGAGCGCAGTAGGCGTGTACGAGGCGGTGTCCCGTCCGGCCGGTGCTGTTGTCGGTGATGGCCTGGCGGGTCATCGCCTTGCGGATGGCCGCGTACCAGGTCTCCCACTGGCCGGGGGAGTCTGGCGCGCGGTCAGCGAACAGCAGCAGTTCCCGGCAGAGCGGGCACAGCCCGTGCTGGTCCCGCAGGGCGGTCTGCCAGGACGGGGCCAGTTGCGGGGGTTTCTGCTTCCGCCGCCGGTCGGCCCAGTACTGGGCCAGGGCAGGATCGTAAGGTGTGTACCTGCCGGGGACCGGCGCGTGCCGGACGATCTTCGTCCAGGCGTACTGATGGAGGAAGGCCCCGGTTTCCCGGTCGCCGAAGACCCACCGGTTGCGCCTGTGCTGGTTGAACTGGCCGAAGTAGTGGGCGGTGACCCATCTCCGGCCCTTCTTGGGGTGCCTGCGGCGAGCCCATTTGTAAAGCTGCTGCCACAGGTGGCTGTCCAGGGATTGGAAGGACTTCTTGGACGCCCCTGTCCGGTAATAGTTCGCCTGGCCCCTGATGACCGGGTTGAGTGCGTAAAGTACCTCGGACACGGGGGAACCGCGCATGGCGCGCAGTTCGTCGGCGAGTCTCCGCCGGATCTTCTTCATTGCATCGCGGCTGGGCCTGGTGAGGACCTTGCTGCCCTGGCTGGTCCGGTAGCGGCGTATGTTGAAGGAGAGGAAATCGAAGCCGTCGCTTATCCGGCCGATCCGGGTCTTCTCCTTGTTGAGGGAAAGGCCCCTCTCCTTCAGCCATATGCTGAGCTTCTCCTGGACCGCTTCCGCCTGCCCGCGGCTGTGGCATAGTGCCACGAAGTCATCCGCGTAAACTATGACGGTCGGGCATCCGGCTTTCACGTAGCCGCGAGAGTCGTAGCTGACTCCGGCGGCTTCTTCCATTCCCTGCAATGCGATATTCAGCAGCAGCGGAGATATGACGCCGCCTTGAGGTGTTCCCTCGTCGGTCGGCGAGTACCGGCCTTTGTCGACCACTCCTGCTTTGAGCCAGGCGCGGACCTGTTCCCTGGCGGGGAATGTTCCGAGGCGTTCCAGCAGGAAGTTATGGTCGATCTTGTCGAATGCGGATTTCAGGTCGGCGTCGAGTACCCAGTCCCGTTTCGCGCCTTTCGGTGCGACGGCCTTGTGGATCATCTCGATCGCGTCGTGGCATCCGCGGCCCGGCCGGAATCCGTATTGTTTCGGGTCCAGCCGGGCTTCCCATTCGGGTTCCAGCGCGCTGCGCACCCGCTGTTGCTGGGCGCGGTCGGCGATGACCGGAATTCCGAGCGGGCGTTTCTTTCCGCCTTTTTTCGGTATGTACACCCGCCGCACCGGCAGCGTCCGGCCGGGTCCGCCCTGGCGATGCAGTCGCATCGCCAGGCTCGCCCGGCTCTCGGAGGTCAGGGCGACCTGCCTGTCGACGCCTGGGGTGTGGCGGCCGGTGTTGTGCTGCGTGACCCGGCGCACGCTCACCAGCGTGTTGGCCCGGCTGCGCAGCAGCAGTTTCTGCAGGTTGCGAACCTGTTTGCGGTTGCCTGCCTGCTCCGCCTTGAAGATCCGCTGCTGTATGCGCCGTACCTGCTCCTCCTGGCGGCGCCAGTCGATGGCGTCCCAGTCGGGCAGGTCCTCTGGTCCGTTCGCCGTGCTGCCGCTAGCCGCGAGATCAGCCATGACGGCTGTCGCGTCCGGCACCCCGGCGCCCAACTTGCCCATATGGTTCCAGCGCTTCATTAGCTCTGATTCGTCAAAGGGCCACCCGGCTCACGTCAGCTCCCTTTCGGGCCCAGGCACGGGGCCTGGTATACGGCCAGTTATGCGGGAGCGACCGCACTCGGAGGGTTCAGTCATGTGCTCCTGCTTTCCGCCAGGTAGCCCTGGTGCATTGCTGCACCAGGGCCCCTTCAGGACCGGGCATGCGCGTTTCCGCGCACACGGCCCAAGCAAGCCGCTAGGGCGGTTCAGGTCGTCTGCTGCACCACGGTGTTTCCTGCCAGCCGGGCGGATGCTTGCTCCGGTGGCAGGTGGCGTGTACGAGGTGTGTCCGGTGGTTGCGTGCGGCGCTGGGCGTGTCGTGGTGGACCAGGTAGTCCGCCTTGATCGCCTTCTTCATGACCCACAAGAACCATTGCTCCCAGCCCTGGGGGGACTGGGGCGGCTGGTCAGGGATCAGCAGGTTTTCCCCGCACAGGCTGCACCGCCCGTCCTGCCTGGACAGCAGGCGCACGGTGTAAGAGTCCAGCGGGGGCTTGACCTTGCGGCGGCGTTGCGCCCAGTACCCGGCCAGGGCGGGATCATCGGGTGATGCCCCGCCTTTGACCATGGTGTGCCGCACGATATCTGTCCAGGACGGTTTCGGCAGGAAGGCGCCAGTGTCTTTATCGCCGAACACCCACCGGTCGGCCCTGAACTTATCGAACTTCCGGAAATACCGGCCGGCGATCCAGTGCTTCGGCTTGTTCGGGTGGCTCCAGCACGCCCACTTATAGGTGAGCTTCCACAGGTAGTCGGTCAGGGCAGAGAACACCCTGGCCGACACCACCGTCCGGTAAAAGGCGACCCAGCCCCTTACGATCGGGACGATTTTCGCCAGTACTGCCGCGACGTTGGCCCCGCGGAGTGCGCGGAATTCCTTCGCAAGCCTGTTCCGGAGCCTCTTGATGGCCGTGGCGCCCGGTTTGATCAGCAGCTTGCCGTTGGGGTAGCGGCGGAGATTAAATCCGAGGAAATCGAACCCCTCACAGAGAGGGACGATCCGGGTCTTGGCTTCATTGAACGCCAGCCCCCTCGGCTCCAGCCATCCGGCCAGCCGCGCCTTGACCTCCTCGGCCTGCTGCCTGGAATGACAGCACACGACCAGGTCATCAGCATATCTAGTGAGCACCGGACTGCCGCGCCTCACGTTCCCGGCACTAATGCCGGAGCGGTAGTAGCGGACGCCCGCGGCCTCCTCCAGCCCGTGCAATGCGATATTCAACAACAGCGGTGAAAT
>DPMS01000822.1 GCA_003541285.1 Actinomycetota bacterium | reverse complement strand
GCCCCATCCCTGACCAGCGGATCCGCCTCCGCGATCTCGCGCGCTTCTGCTTCAGGGACCGCAAGGACGACCATCCCGGCGGGGCGCGATGGATCTGGCTCCGGATAAGGCCCTGCCATCACCAGGACTCCCGAATCCCGGAGCGAACGCAGGAAGGCCAGGTGCGCTTCCACGTCCCGGTGATCCGGGGGATCGTACAGTTCCAATACCGTGAGCGACTGCGCGGCGGGACAGGCCGCGCGTATCCGCTTGGCGGTATCGATCGAGCCGTATACCCCGTCTTCCAGGAAGAAGACGGGCCGGAGCCGCAGGTACTGGTCGGCGAGAGAACCTGCCTGGCAGTCCGGGTCGATCGAGGCGGCGACGATCTTGCCGAAGACCACGACCTCGTCTCCCGTCCGTGTGACCGACTCCAGCGAGCACTCCAGGTGGGCCTTGCACTCTCCTATCAGGGGGGGTCTCACCCTGCTGGCGGGAAGCAGGGTGAGACCGGACCGCCGGATGCGCTCTATCCCGTGGCTTTCGGGCATGGCCCAGATGCGCTCTACGAGCGCTTCCGGCGGGAGGTTCACCACGAACTCACCGGTCGCCTCGGCGTTTCGGGCAGTGGCGTGACGGCGGTCACAGCCGAAGGCCAGCATCGGCCCGCGGAACGCCATCATGGAGATCCAGCTCTTGGGTGCAATGTTGGGCTCGCCTCGCGCGTCCACGGTCGACACCAGGACGACGGGGCCGGGAAGCACCGAGGGGTGCCAGCGCTCCTTCTGTGTCGGGAAGGAGACCTTCGCGAACCGGGCCGTGCCGCGCCGCTCAGTTTCTGTCAACGGTTCCGCTCCTTCCGGCTGGCATCGCTCTGGTCAGCACGCAGCCAGACGCAGGTGACCTAGAGCAATCCTGCGCGCTGTGCGTACCTGGCCGCCAGCCCGTCCAGGCCGGGCATGGTCAGGTCCATCAGGACAATGTCGGCGTTGAGCTCACGCGTCCNNCGTGATCATCGGCGATTACCACGCGGGTGAGCTTCGGTGGGCTCATGTCGCCGGCTCCGGCCACCGCAGCAGCACCTCAGTCCCGCAGCCCGGTGCGGAGCGGATCTCGAGCCGGCCGCCGATCGCGGCCGTCCGCAGGCGCATGACATCGACCCCGAAGTGAGCGCCCCGCGTGGGGGACGCCGGGGCGCCAGCCACTCCGACTGCCCCGCCCGCCGAACCAACTGCCCCGCCAGCGGCACTGCTGACGGCATCAGCGGTCGTGCGGTCGGCCATTCCGATGCCGTCATCCGCCATGCTCACGATCGCCTGCCGGCCCTCACGGCTGAGATGCACTTCGATCGTGGTGGCGTGCGCGTGCCGGTTCGCGTTGGTGACTGCCCCAGTGACGATCCGCCGCACTTCCGCGGCGACCGGGCGCTGCACGAGGATGTCATGCCCGATACGGACCGACACCACCGCAGCGGTGATCCCCGCGTCGCGGACCGCGGCGTGCAAGACGTCGGCCAGAACGTCATCCGGCTCGATCAGATCGCGCGGGCTGCGCAGCGACTCAATCATCGCGCGCAACTCTTCGATGGTGCCGGTGAGCGTGTCATGTACCCTGAGCAATCGGGACAACGACTCGCTGCCCTCCGGTAGTTCGTTGAGCACACCGCTTACCTGCGCGTGAAGCGTGGCCAGGCTCAACGCCGCGACTTTCCAGACCGTCCTGTCCGGGATTCGTACGCCGCCGGAGCGGCCGCCCACAACGCCTTGTGGCCGGCTTCAGCGGCCTGGCGCTGGCCCGGCGCCGGCGACGAGGTCGGCGCCGGCGCCGGCGTGGATGAGAGATCTCGTGTCAGCGCCTCACGGTACGCGTCTGTGCACATGGCTGCGATCGCCGGGCGGCTCAGCGCAGCTCCTGGATGCGGATCAGGTTGCCNNGTGATGCCGGGGTCGGTGGCCGGAGGCGCCAGGAGGATGGACGTGCCGGGCTGGCCGGGGGGGCCGACGGTGATCCAGCGCATCTTGCCCGATCCGACGTCGGCGCGGACCTCGAAGCCGAGGGTGTCGCGATAGAAGGCCAGGGCGGCGTCCGGGTCGTCGTGCGGGAGGGAGCTCGCGTGAATGGTGATGTCCATGGCGGTCACGCTAGCTGCCGCCCGGTGGCCGGCGCTTCTCGATTCCTGACCGGTCTGGTCACCTGTTTCGCCACGCACGGCGGCATCCCCGCCGTCGCGCGCGCCGCATGGCGCCGGTAGGTGCTGGGCGGCACACCGGCCAGCTCGGTGAAGCGAGTGCTGAAGGTGCCCAGCGACNNCGGCGCAGCCGCGCGAGGTCGAGCAGGTGCTGCTCCGCGGCGGGTCTGCTGGTCACACGCAAGATAGTACGTCGCGCCGCAATCGATGCCGAGCTCAGAGCGATGCGACCTCCCACGCGAACCCGTCCGGGTCGGCGGAGGGCCCGGCATCGCTGCCAATCGTGAGCCGGTGCGATCCGGTGTCATCAGGAGAGACGCCGGCGTCCTTCTTCGCCGAAGCCGCGACCTTCCAGATCGTCCCGTCCGGGGCCTATACGACGCCGCAGTAGCCCCAGAACGACTTCGCGGCCGGCTTCAGCGGNNCGATGCCCCGGATGGTCGGCGGCCGGCCAGGCCGGCGCCGCTTGCTCGTGTTGAACTTCCTGGCAGCAAGCCTGCGGTGCCAGGCCAGCAATGTCGCGGGCGTGACGGGGAAGACCTCAGGGTAGCCGCAGAACCCCAGCCACGCAGCCTGTACCGCTTCAGAACCCGACGCAGAGGCTGTGATCTGCGGTTTGGCTGGATGAGCTGGTTTGCGCCAGGATCGCGGCTCATGGATCTTCGTCTGCTCTACCCGATCATGATCGGGTCTTTGGCTGGCTGCTTCTGCTCGGCCGCAGCCAGGCATCGAAGGATGCGGAGATCATGGTGCTGCGATAAGAGGTCTGGTGTCACGCCCCGCCGCCCGGCTGGGACGCTGATCGCTGGCCTGGGCCGGGTGCACAGCTGAGGTGAGCTAGCGTTGTGCTCGTGGCCGGTGCCCAGGGTTTGCTGGTGCCCAGATTGGAGGCCAGCGGGATGGCGCAGGGGGCGCGGATCGGCTCGGTGGTCATGTTCGTGCGTGACCTGCAGACGTCGGTGGATTTCTACCAGGACGTCCTGGCGCTTGAGGTGGCCGACACCAGCCCGACGGCGGCGCTGCTGCGCAATCGCGACGGGACGCAGTTGCTGTTGCGCGCCATGGGCCGCGGTGCCGCGCACGCGCTCGGGTCTGTGGGCGTCCAGTACATCGTGTGGACCGCCGCGGGATGGGAGGATCTTGACCGGTGCGAGCGTGTGCTGAGACAGCGCGCGGCCTACCGGGAGACCCGCCGCAGCGGGAAGGTGACCCTGGTGGAGGGCCGTGACCCCGACGACCTCGTGCTGATGATCGGCTACCCCGGCCCGGACCAGGTTCCGCTGCATGAGATCCCCGTGCGCATCTACGGGTGGTGAGATGTGCCGGTCCCGGCCAGGCCGGGCTGCCTACCATGGAGCTGTGCTCGGTCTCCCGGACGGCATCCGCGGATGCCTGTTTGACCTGGACGGTGTCCTCACCAAGACCGCGAAGGTGCACGACGCGGCCTGGAAGGAGATGTTTGACAGCTACCTGCGCGAACGGTCGCGGCAGACCGGTGAGCCATTCGTGCCATTCGACGCCGTCAAGGACTATGAGGAGTACGTCGACGGGAAGCCCAGGCAGGACGGGACACGCTCGTTCCTGGCGTCCCGGGGAATCGAGCTGCCGGAGGGCGGCGAGGACGATCGCGTCGGCACGCATACGGTGCACGCCCTGAGCACGCGTAAGAACGAGATCCTGCTACGGCGGATACGCACCGACGGGGTGGAGGCGTACGAGGGCTCGGTCCGTTACGCCCAGGCGGTGCGGGCGTCCGGCCTGCGCAGTGCTGTCGTCTCGTCCAGCGCCAACTGCCGTGACGTGCTCGCCGCGGCGGGTATCGAGGACCTGTTCGGGGCCCGGATCGACGGGATCGTCGCCGCGCGGGAACACCTGCGCGGAAAGCCGGCCCCGGACACCTTCCTCGCCGGGGCCCGCGCGCTCGGGCTGGAGCCGCGGGCGGCAGCGGTCTTTGAGGACGCCCTGGCCGGCGTGGCGGCCGGGCGCGCCGGCGGCTTCGGCTGTGTGGTGGGGGTGGACCGGGCCGGGCAGGCCGCCGCGCTACGGGCACACGGCGCGGATGTGGTGGTGTCCGACCTGGGTGAACTGCTGGACAGTACATGATCAGAGAGGTGATGTTCGGTGTCGAACCGTGGTGCCTCCGGGAGACCGCGCTCGACCTGAACATCCTGGCGCAGACCGAGTCAGTGTTCGCGCTGTCGAACGGCCACCTGGGATGGCGCGGCAACCTGGATGAGGGCGAGCCGCATGGCCTGCCGGGAACCTACCTGAATGGTGTGTTCGAGCTCCGGTCCCTGCCGTACGCGGAGGCTGCTTACGGGCGGCCAGAGTCGGCGCAGACGGTCATCAACGTCACCAACGGCAAGCTGATCAGGCTGTTCGTCGACGACGAACCGTTCGATGTGCGGTACGGCAAGCTGCTGTCGCATGAGCGGCTGCTGGACTTCCGCGCCGGCGTGCTCACCCGCCACGCCGAGTGGGTGTCGCCCGCGGGTGCGCCGGTCCGCATCTCCTCCACCCGGCTGGTGTCGTTCACCCAGCGCGCGGTGGCGGCGATCAGCTACGACGTGGAGCCACTCGAGGGCCAGGCGCGGATCGCGGTCCAGTCCGAACTCCTCGCGAACGAGCAGTTGCCGCCCGCCGGTACAGCCGGTCCCGACCCGCGCGACGCCGCCATGCCCGCACACCCGCTGTCCGGCGAGTATCAGGCCGCGCACGACCAGGCCGTCATCGTGGTGCACAAGACGTCCCGCAGCGGGCTGCGCGTCGGCGCGGTGATGGACCACCTGATCGATGCACCCTCCAGTGTCCAGGTCGATTCGCACGTGTTCGAGGACGGTGGCATGGTTACCGCGTCCGCTGTCCTGCGGCCGGGGCAGCGGTTGCGTGTAATCAAGTACATCGCCTACGGATGGTCGGGTGTGCGGTCGCTGCAGGGGGTGCGTGATCAGGTCTGGGCGGCGCTGAGCGGGGCCCGGCAGGCGGGATGGGACGGCCTGCTCGCCGAGCAGCGTGCCTACCTGGATGACTTCTGGGGCCGTGCCGACGTGGAGGTGGACGGGGACGCCGAGGTCCAGCAGGCAGTGCGGTTCGCTCTCTTCCACGTGCTGCAGGCGGGCGCGCGCGGTGAGAACCGGCCGATCCCGGCCAAGGGCCTGACCGGGCCCGGCTATGACGGGCACGCGTTCTGGGACACCGAGACCTTCGTGCTGCCCTTGCTCACCTTCACCGCGCCCGATGCCGCCGCCAGCGCGCTGCGGTGGCGGCACAGCACGCTCCCGGCCGCCGTCGACCGGGCAGCCCAGCTGGGATTCGCGGGCGCCGCATTCCCCTGGCGTACGATCGCCGGCCAGGAGTGCTCGGGATACTGGCCAGCGGGCTCCGCGGCCATCCACATCAACGCCGACATCGCCGACGCGGTCATCCGCTATACCGACGCCGCCGGTGACGACGAATTCGGCAGCCAGGAAGGCCTTGAACTGCTGATGCACACCGCGCGGCTCTGGCGCTCATTCGGTCATCATGACGCCCAGGGCCGGTTCCGGATCGACGGTGTCACCGGCCCGGACGAGTACAGCGCCATCGCCGACAACAACGTCTACA
>DPMS01000823.1 GCA_003541285.1 Actinomycetota bacterium | reverse complement strand
ATGGCATGAATAAGCCTCATTCAAGAGGCGGACGCCCCCCCATGTGCCGAATCCGTATATGCCCGAGATCATTACTAGAGTTCGATCAGGGTTATAAGGGTTACCCTTCCTGATAAATCTCCCGTAGTCCACAGTTATCCGACCCATTTCCCATTGAGTCTTGTAGGACGTTCTCGTGAACTGGTCATATAGGATAATCGGACTCGCACCTTGGAACTCAATATTCGACGTAGTCCCCGTCTGTTTCGCCACGACCACCAGGTCGTTGGTTTCGTCACCACCCAACAAGACCAGGTTGTCCCTAGTTTCTCCTGCAGGGGGCGAATCTGCATATGACATATGGATGTCGATTCCAATTTTCGACAGCAGCGCGGTCAGCTCGTGTACAGCCTTGGCGTCACCAAGACCTGCCAGGCCGGTGGGCTCGAACTCTTCAACCTTCATATACGGGCCCAAATCACTTGCTTTGAATGATCCGAGACACAGAACGGTCTTGCCCTTCCTGACCCCAGCACCCCAGAAACTGCGGCTGCGGTAAGTCTGCAGATAATGAAGCGCTGAGCGAGCGCTAACGCCGACAACAAATGCTAAGGCTGACGCTGCTAGATTGGTGCCAAGATCGAAAATCGGACTCATCGCGAACCCCCCTGACTCCATATCTACAGGCGACTGTGAGCGCATCCACCATTTCCGCAGGCGCTGTCGATGGTGTCCGCTCCTCCTACCAGCCACCCTTTCATCACGTCTCACACAAGATAGCAGGTATTGTTGCGTTTTGGCTCTGACACGACTGCTGGTTAGCGAGCTGCACGGAGACATTTATGTTGCCAAGGAGGCCCGTGGCTCAGTTGCGCTTCTTGCTGCGGACTTAGGTGAGGGCGTCGTATGGAGAGAGGTCGTCGACCGGCAAACAAGGTGAGGGCGGCTCCGAGTCTGGCCGATTCCGGGCGGTAGACCTCGATCGGCCGGTCGCTGACATGACTCGGCTGCCTTCTGCACGCGCTACGGGCCACGCTCTTCTGACCCTGACCGGTCGCACTCACATGCCGCCGCCCGGGCGTTCGGTCCTGGGAGCGCAAGCAGTGCGGGAGACCTATCCTGGCCTGGTGCTTGACCTGAGCAGCATCGATCTGGAGGAGATCGCCAACGCGCTGGCCGACCAGACCGGCTACGAGCACCGGTGTCTGATCAACCCGGACACAGGAGAGATCGCGTTCTGGACGGCCGGCACCGGCATCGACGGGCGGACGCCGGTCGACCTCGACGAGCTGGACCTGGTCGTCATCGATCCGCTGCCGTCCTGGGTCTGGTCGGGATTCATCACCGGCCCGCTGCTGGACAACCCGCGCCGGTCGTCCGCTGCGTGACGAATACGCCGGGCAGCATTCCGCCCGCCGTGGACCTGGCTGGCGCGTGCGTTACCGGATCGACCAGGCAGCCACACGGTAGTGGTCTTGGATGTTTCTCACCGATCCGGCACCTACGGCGCGTGAGCGGCCAGTGCCCGTCACCGGGAAGTGACCGCCCCGTCAACTGGCGGCAAATAGTCACTGTGCGTAGCCAGGCGCGCGTCAGAGAACGCGCGCAGTCCCGCCGATCTGGTCGACCGACGACTGTGTCATATCAACGCGAGAGCCGCTCTGGATCTGGACGTTCTGGGTTCCATCTAGATCCGGTCGGCCAGGAATTCCTCCCACGTCCGCTTGCCGACGGCGCGATCTGGGGCCAGGTTCGCCCCGGCCCGGAGCGCCCTGGCGGCCTGGCCTGGGATGTGCACCGGGACCAGCGGCCGCCGCTTGCCGGCCGCGCTGAGGTAGCTGTTGACCAGCTCGGCCACGGTGTAGATTTTCGGGCCTGCCAGGTCGGGGACCAAGCCGGACGGCTCGCCGAGCGCCAGCTCGGCCATCCGCTTGGCGACCTCGGTGGCGTCGACCGGCTGGAACCGGGAGCCGGCCAGGGCCGGGATCACCGGGAGTTTTGCCAGCGCCCTGGCCACCATCAGGATCAGGTCGTGGAACTGGGTGGCGCGCAGCGCGGTCCAGCCGATGCCGGACTGCGCGGCCACCCGCTCGGTGGCGAGCTTCATGCCGAAGTAGCCGAACAACGCCCGGTCGATGACGCTGGCCTGCGGGATCCGATCCGCGCCGACCACGGAGATGAGCACGATGTGCCGCGCGCCGGTGGCCGCGCTGACCAGCGTGTGGGTCTTCTGCTCGTCGCCCCTGCTGCTGCCTGCGCAGTGCACGATGACCTCGGCGCCTGACGCGGCGGCCTCGATGCCCTCACCGGTGCTGAGGTCACCGGCCATGTAGCGGATGCCTTCGGCGGTTTCCGGGGGGTGGCGGCTGAGGACGGTGACGCTGGCGCCGTCATCGCGCAGCCGCTGCGCCACGGGCCGGCCGAGCGTACCGGTACCGCCCGTGACCAGGATCGATGTTGTCATTGACGTCTCCCTTCACCGGTAGGACGACATGGGGCTGGAACAATGTGACGGTGGCGATGCGGGCCAGGGGTGGCTTCGTGCGCAGGTAGGCCAGTTCGGCGGCGGTGAAGACGCTCATGCCTGCGCCCCGTCGATTTGACCGGTCGTGGGCGGAGGCAGCAGTTGGTCGATGAGGATGTCCTTCAGCCATTGCTCGTACCGATGGGGGGGCCAGCCTCGGTCACCGACGAGCAGCCGGTAGACCTCGGGGGACATGAGCGCGTGGATGATGTCTGCGGCGTCGCGCTGTTTCAGCTCCGGCCGCAGCGCGCCGGCGCGGGCCAGGGACCGGGCGATCTGCCCTTGGCCTTCTTGCCGCTGTCGCGTGTACTCGGCGAGCAACGTCGCCGCCTCGGGATCGACGCCGGCGGCGCTGAGGAGGATCCGGTAGATGGGTGCCGACCGTGCATTGATCTGGCGGCAGATGCCGGCGAAGCCCGACAGCTGCCTGACCGGATCCGCGTCGGCAAGCAGGGCACGGGTGTTAGCCCGATCTTGCACGGGTGCTGCCTGGTCGTCACCGGCGATTGAGACATCGAGCAATGCCTTGAGGATCCCGAGCTTGGAGGAGAACAGCCGGTACACGGTCGCGGGCGGCACATCCGAGGTGTCGCTGATGGCCTCGATCGTCGTTGCGGCGTAGCCGCGTTCGAGGAACAGTGCCCGCGCGGCCTGGACAACCGCGGCGCGGGCCAGGCGGGTCCGCGCCTGGCCGCGGGACCTTCGGCCGTTGCTGTCGTGCGATCTTCGGCTCTTGAGATCCGCAGCCATACCTGTGATACTACTACTCTCAGAATGAGAGTAGTACTCTCGAAATGAGAGTACCGCATGCGGAAGATGGCTCTGGCACCAAGAGCGGCTGAGCATGCAGCGGGTCTGGCGAGGCAGTGCAAGGGCCCCTAGGGCCTGCGGGGCCTATGCGACCCCGGGCACAGCGCCGGGCCGATCAGCGGTTCGCGCTCGGCCTCCGCCCCGGCCGCACGCGGTAACACCGGGCACCAACCCGACGAGAAGGGACACCGGCATGAACACCCCGACCGAACCGCCGGGCATCGCCAGCTGCTACCAATTCCCCCACTGGCGGCCGGCCGCCTACTGGCTGGCCACCGCAGCGGTGGTGGCCGAACTAGGGGTCGGCGGCATCTGGGACATCACGCGCATGCCATCGGTCCGCGAGCTGGTGACGCACCTGGGCTACCCGTCATACTTCCTGGTGCTGCTGGGGACCTGGAAGGTGCTGGGTGCCGCCGCCCTGCTCGTCCCGCGCCGTGCCCTGCTCAAGGAATGGGCCTACGCGGGCGCCTTCTTCATCTACACCGGGGCCATCGTCTCCCACCTGACCACCGGCTACGCCCTCAGCGAGGTGGGCGTGCTGGCGGTGATGACCGCGCTGACCGTGCTGTCCTGGGCGCTACGGCCTCCTAGCCGCCGCGCCCCGCGCCCCGCGCCGGGCGCACTGCCAGCCGCCGGCCGCGGCACCCCCGGCGCCGCGCACGCGATTCCGGTGCCCGGGCACGCGGCCGCTGATGCAGGCGAGGCCCGCAGTTCGGCGACCTAATGCCTCCGCTTACGCCATGTAATTGCCCAACCGTCCAAGCGNNCCCCCTCCCGCCGTTACGGGCGGCAGTCTGACTTCCCGCAACGTGGTCGGCGCGGCGCCCGATGGATCGTTCTGTGCCATCTGCCACGCGGCGGTCGTGGGCTGGTCAGAAGTCGGCGAGGTAGTCGAATGGCCGGGTGTCGGGTTTGGTGCTGGTGCGCAGGACGGCCCAGTGATGCCGGTCGTCGGTGGTGGACGTCTCTTCCAGCGCCCAGGTGAGGTTGGCGAGGAAGAATGAGGCCGCTCGGGCGACACCGGGCAGGTGGTAGTCGTCGAGG
>DPMS01000413.1 GCA_003541285.1 Actinomycetota bacterium | reverse complement strand
GTGCTGGTGCATGTACTGGCGGCTTCGAGGGAGGGACTTCCAGCTGACCTCGGCCAAGGCCAACCGCCGGTCGCTGCGTGCATCGGCCGAGGGCGAGCGCCCGCCCGGGCTCGTCGCGCTCGACTCGGAGGGCCGGGCCGTCGGCTGGGTCGCGGTGGCGCCGCGGAAGGACTACGAGCGCACCGAGCTGTCGCGCCTGATCCCACGGATCGACGATCGGCCTGCCTGGTCGGTCGTCTGCTTCGTCGTGTCGCGACGGGCGCGCGGCCAGGGGATCGCGAAGGCGCTCCTCGATGCCGCGGTCGGATATGCCGCCGCGGCCGGCGCGCCCGCCCTCGAGGCGTACCCCGTCGCCCCGGTCCACGCTCGGATCCGCTCGAACGCGGCGTACACCGGCACGCTGTCGATGTTCGCGGCCGCCGGCTTCGAGAAGGTCGCCGATACGCAGAGCGTGACCGGGGGTGCGCCGCGGGTCGTCGTCCGGCGCGACCTCGCGCCGCCAACAGGTAACGCTGGAACCGGGGTCGGATCAGACCCGCTGGGCAACGGTTCGGGAGAGTGTCTGCCGTAGTCGGGCCCGTCGCGGCTTGCCGGCGGCGCTCCGCGGGATCACGGGGACGATGACGACGACCGTCGATGCGAGCCGCGGATCCACCGGGCGGTGCCCAGCATGGACCCGGCGGGCAACCCCTCCATCGACCGCTAGGGCCGCGTGCCGCTCGTGCCTCATCCGTCTCGTGTCCGCGGTCAGCTCCCCGGCGAGGACATGGGTCAGGACGGTGAGGCGCTGCTGCGCACGGGCGTCCAAGGTGATCGTCTCCCTCGATGTCATGGGCTCGAGGGTGACAGAGTCGCTGTCCGCTTAGCTCGGACAGAATCGCTGGCCGTTCACAGATGGGCGGGACCCCCGTGTCGCCGGCCAGCGACTTTGTCCGCCAAGCGGCCAGCGATTCTGTCATCGGCCGCGGTCTCGGTAACGGCGCCAGGGATGGTCAGGGCGCGGCCGATGCACGACGTCGCCGGGCTCTCCCGGGGCTGGCGACTTGTCGGCGTCGATCAGTCCCGCCAGCTCGGCCGGCAGATCGCGATCCGACGGCGTTGTGAGCCGGCGAGCTCGGAGCTGTCGGGCGTCCGCCGGCGCGGGTCGGACCGGGACGCACAGGCCATCGTGACTGACCCACAGGCTGCCGTCGAGTCGCTCCTGGAGGATGACTGTCCGTCCGGCCCAGCTGCGCCCATCGCTCCGGCGCGGCAGGGCGAGATCACCGCCTGGCCAGCTGATCGTCGCGTCACGGGCGACCCGGCGCGGATAGTGGAAGCAGAAGACCGCGTCGGAGCTCAGGCCGTCGGGCCATGGCCGCCAGGCCGGCTCTGGGTCGGCGGCCGGCACGACGAACCGCGCGTTGTGGCGCTCGAGGAAGTCGGGCAGGAAGGCGTTGGCCGCCTCGATCGTCGTGAGCCCTTCGAGGCGCAGCTCCACCACGAGCCGGTCCTGGAGCGTCCCCCACAGCCGCTCGACCCGGCCCTTGGCCTCGGCCGAGCGAGCCCCGATCCAGGCGACCCCGGCGTCGTCGAGCGCGCGCCCGACCTGGGTCAGGCTGCGCTTGCCGGTGAGCTGCTCGGCGAGCGTCGGAGCCCGGTTCTTCTCGACGATGAAGATCCCATGTCGGTCGGAATAGACGGCGCCCGGCAGGCCATGGCGGTCGGCCGTCTGGGCGAACGTGGTGAAGTAGCCGACCGCATCCTCCTGGGCGCGGAACGTCCCGCCGGGCACGCGTCCGGTCGCGTCGTCGATGCCGGCCACGAGCGTCGCGAACCCGAGGTCGGGCCCGAACCAGCGATGTCGGCTGCCGTCGACCTGGAGGAGCTGGCCCTCGCGCGCCATCCGCTCCCGACGGCTGCGGTGACGCGGCGGACGGCGGGTCCGGGTCGGCCGGACCGAGGCCTCAGCCAGGATTCGCCGGAGCGTCCGCTCGGCGACGACGATCCCCTCGCGCTCGGCGAGCAGCTCGGCCAGGTGGGTGTGGTTGACTCCGGCGTACGTCGTCGTCGCCAACTCGACGAGCAGGGCCCGCTGGGCATCGCCAAGCCGATTGGCCGGCGTCCGGCCGCGGTTGCCGTGGGCGAGCGCCGCCGGACCCTCGCCGTAGCGGGCGAGGAGGCGGTCGACCTGACGGGTCGACAGCTTGAGGATGGTGGCGGCCTGATCGATCGTCAGGCCACCGTTCACGACATGCTCGAGCACGTAGGCTCGATGCTGGGCCCGTGCGTCGGGCGGAAGCTGTCTGTCCTTCGGTTCCATGGACCGGAGGCTGACAAGATCGCTGGCCGCTTAGCCCGGACAGAATCGCTGGCCGTTCACAGATGGGCGGGACCCCCGTGTCGCCGGCCAGCGACTACCCGCATCGGATCGCGTCTCATACTCGGCGCATGCGTCCCACCCCGGTCATCGATCTTCGCTCCCATCGCTGCGCCTGTCCGAGCGCCGGCGCGACCTGAACCTCGTCCCCGAGGTGCGCGCCGGCGATGGTCTCCAGGCGCGCATCCATGAGGACGAACGCTGACCAGCACGCTCTCGCCATCCGGGACGGCTCAAGCCCACGTCCAGCCCGCCCAGCTCGGCGTGCCCGCGAACCCCGCCGCCGCCGCTGCGGCCGCGCGAGACGTCGAGCGGCGCCCC
>DPMS01000562.1 GCA_003541285.1 Actinomycetota bacterium | reverse complement strand
CCCAGGCGGGGCTGGCAAACCTGGCGCAAAGCAGCGCGCTCCTGACGGTCTCCGCGGAAGCCTACGGCGAGGGGCTTACCGGCCTGGTCCGGGTGGGCCCCCTGGGTTCGGTGCGGGGTGTGTCCAGGCTGGTCGAGGTGCATTTCCTGGATCTGGTGATCCGCGATGAGGCCGCTGTGCTCACGCTGCGGTGGGAAGCCATTGGCCCCGGGGGGCGGCTGTTCCCGGCCCTGGATGCGGACATCACGCTGACCCCGGCCGGGGAGCACGCCACGCTGCTGCGGCTCGCGGGGGCCTACCGGCCGCCCCTTGGTCCGCTGGGGGCCGGGATTGACCGGGTGATCTTGCACCGGGTGGCGGCGGCAACGATCGGGGCCTTCATGAACCGCGTCGCCGATGCCATCACCCAGGCCCCTCCCGTGGCCGGAACGCCGACAGGGGTGGCCGAAACGCTAGCAGGGGAATAAGGGGCAGCATGACAGCAGCCAGCAGGACTTGGCTGGGCCTGGCACGGGATCCACGATAGGGCCCTTGGAAGCGCCTAACCCGGCGTACCGCTGCGCGGGGAGCCAGTTGGGCGGGTGCCGAACACCGTGTCCCTGAGGTCGATGATGGCCTGGTCCAGCTCGGCGAGGGCATCGTGGATGCTCTGGCCCGCCGGGTGCCCGTCCATCAGTCCCAGCGCGGTCTGGAGGGCCAGTCCCGCCGAGAATAGGCGGTGCGTAACGACGTCGTTGATGTCGGCGGCGCTGCGGTCGTGATCTTCTTTCAGGCGCCAGGTCGTTTCTGATGAGTCGGCGGCCCTTGCGGCCGCAGGATCGTGACCTGTGCGTGCCGACATCGCGGTCGCCACGCTGCCGCCACCCGGGCGTAAGGTTTGGTGCATCGCTCAGTCACCGTGCTCCTAACGGCCACGACTGGGCGTGCCGCCAAGGTCCGGAGCGACGCGATCAGTTGCAGTCACGCTTTAGCCAAGCGCAGACGCGTTTTGACCTTTGTCCCTGCCGACACTACGCCTGGGCCGGGCCAGTGCC
The DNA here is from genome assembly GCA_003541285.1 of Actinomycetota bacterium. GTDB lineage: Bacteria > Actinomycetota > Actinomycetes > Streptosporangiales > Streptosporangiaceae > UBA9676. The sequence continues at coordinate 3,867 of DPMS01000562.1, read as the reverse complement.
TAGCCACCGGCGGGTTAACGTGCGCCGATGCGCTGGTGTCACCGTTGCCGCACCGGCCCTTACCGGCCGGACCTGTTCTGTGTCGGCTCCGGCTGGCAGTGCGTCGCCGGGCGTGAACGGGCGGGGTGTGAGCCACGCCGGTGTGCAGCCCCTTACGGCTGGTGGCGTTGCTGTCACAGGTTCCGCACTGGGATGCTGCCGGGGTCCGGCCTGGTCTCATGCTGGCAGAGTTGTCAACCCCGGGGCCCGCATGCCCGGTGCCGGTGCCGCCGAACTACGCACATCACAGAACGCGGCAACGAAACAACCGGTCATCTCTGACTGACCTGCTAATGTACCCGGGCGGCCCTGGCAGTTTCCCCACGGGCCCAGGCGAGAGGCCAGGTACTGGCGCACCTGCGCACGGTGGTGGATGGCTGTTCTCGCCGGTAATCTGCGTCCGTGCTGTGGGCTGCGCCAGGATTGGCCGGCGTAGACAGGCAGGTCTTGGCTGGGTCAGGAGGGGGCCGACCGGGGCGGCGGGGCCCACGACTGTGGGTCGAGGGTGCCGTCGATGGCGGCCTGGGCGATATCGGTGAGGCGCAGGTTGTGGTTGCGGGCGTAGGCCCGCAGCCGGGAGAATGCCTCGGCCGGCTCGACGCCGGCGCGCTCGGAGATCACGCCTTTGGCCTGCTCGATCACCACGCGGCTGGTCAGGGCGCTGGAGAGCTGCTCGTTCAGGCGCTGGGCTTCGGCGGCGGCACGATGCTGCACGATGGACAGGGTGGCCAGGTCCGCGAAGGCCCGGGCGACGATGACATCGGCCTCGTCCATCGGGGTGGGGGTGACGCTGAGCAGATTCAGGGCGCCCAGGGTCGCCTCCCGCAGCCGCAGCGGCAGGGCGAGCGCCGACTGGAAGCCGGCCTGGAGGGCGGCGGCGGAGAACGACGGCCAGCTGCCGGACCCGGACTGCAGGTTCTCGTGGCCGACGCGCTGGCCGGTGTGGAAGGCGTCCAGGCAGGGACCTTCCTGGGCCTGCAGCTCGAACAGTTCCAGCAGCCGCATCGCCTCGCTGGAGGATGCCACCAGCCCCAGGCTGCCCTCGGGAGAGGCCAGCATCACCCCGGCGGCGGAGACGCCGAGCAGGTTCACGCACCGGTCCGCCAGCCCGGTCAGCAGATCCACCACGTCGTAGTCGTCGACGAGGGTGTCGGCCATCTCGACCAGCGACCAGACCACATCGGCTTCCCGGGTCATCGCAACCCGCCCTCCTGAGCCCGGCGGCCCGTCATGGCCGGCCAGGGCGGGTTTTCGCCCAGGCCCTGGCAGCCATCGTAGTAGCGGCCCGTCCCCCCGCCAGCGCGCCACAGAAGCGGGGTTTCAGTCCAGCCGGAGCCTGCGGGCGACGACGTCCTGGGCCACATCGGCGAGCAGGCGATCGTTGGAGAAGGCATACGCCCGCAGGCGGATGAGCGCCTCGGTGACGCTGATCTGCTGCTGGACCGAGACCATGCCGGCCGCGTTGTGCACCACGAAATGGAAGTCGGCGCCGATTTCCAGCCCGGCGGCCACCGCGTCGGGGGGCGCCCCGGCCTGGGCCTCCAGCACCCAGCGGGCGGCCACATACGCCACCACCAGCGCGTCGGCGTGCTGATCGCCGTTCAACAGCCCGGGCCAGTCCCGGTAGAGGTTGAGTGCCCCCAGGCGCACCGTGCCCACCCGCAACGGGAACCCGAACACCGCCCGCACACCCGCCTCCAGCGCCGGCGAGGTGAACGCGAACCACCGGCGGGTCACCGGATCGGCCAGGTCAGGCTCGGCCACCACCATGTCCCCCTGATAGGCATCCACGCACGGGCCCTCGCCCAGCGTGTACTGCAGCTCCTCAATCAGGTGGCTCACCGCGTTGGTCGTGCACAACGACCCGCGCCGTATGTCACCCGACATGAGCATGACCCCAGCGCCACTCACCCCAACCATCCGCGGGCACACCCCGCACAGCCGGGCTGAGGACCACGTATCTCCTCCTCCGGCAGAGAGCTCAGTCAAAATCCGGTGCAGCCTGCCGCCTGCCATGTCAGCAGCACGACCCCAGGCAGGAGCCCGGCGTGCCGCCGGCAGCATCGCGATGATCATTCACCTGCTGGCTCCTTTGGCCTGAGGAAGGAAACGTCAGCGGGAACTGGACTCAACGCCCTTCCAGACCCGGACCACCGGGCCTCTCGTCACCAACGCTACGCCAAGCACGGGTGAGGCCAGCCCGCCGCGCCCGGGCACCATCCTCATGCCCCACCTGGACATACCTGGGTGATGACCCGGCACTGCCAGCCGCCCGGCGGCAGGGTGCCCCCGCAGCCCCCGCCTGCGCTGCCGGATGGCACCGGCACGCGGACAACACGAAAACTCCGGACCCTGCCACACGAGCGCCTTCAGCGCGGACATACGCCACCAAGGTCCGGAGCGACACCAGCAGGCTACCCCTCCTGCGCTGACAGGGACAGAGCCCGGTCCCGATCATGACGTGCTGGCAGCACCAAGCCCAGCACGGGCAGCGACCTGGCGGCCCGCTGCGGGCGCGTCCTCCGGCGCATGGTGGACCAGGACCTCCTCGCTCGCCGGCCGCTGGCCAGCCGACTGGCCACGTTGCCCGAGGACGCCAGCCACGCCGCCCCTACCAGACGCCGACCGGCCTGGATTTCCGGGTGCCAGCCTGCTCTTCACACAGACGTCGCCCGTAGCGCCGGCCAAGGCCCCCGGCCAGGACCATGGGCAGCGCGGACACAACACCACGCTGCCGCACCGGTCCGGCTATCACCCGCGCCACCTGATGCGACACTAATCCCGCGTGCCTGCCCCGCACCCACCCGGCAACCAGCCCCTACCGCCACATCCGGCTCCTAAATTCGCTGCTCCCTCATATCAGCGGTGTACCGACGGCGCCGCGTGACCCGCACAGATCAACCGGTTCGGGCGCAGCGCAGGCGGCCACACTGGCAACCGAGTTGCCGCCCATAACGGCGGTTACACGCGCGTCTAGCTCGTGATCGACCATGCTTGGCGATCAACGATCGCGAGGTTCGCACGGCCCACGGAGTGCATAACCATTCATGACCGGGCAGCGCCAAGGATGACCGCTTCTGCCGCTCCCAGTGCGGGGTGTCCAGGTTGGCGATCTTGCCGATGTGAGGGTGTCCGCCAACCCGGATCGGGCGGGCTTCAGGACCTCCGGGCGAGCAGATATCCCTGCGGGGAGCCCTCCTGCCCCTCGGCCGGGCGCCCGCCCCAGAACACGGTCGCGAAGCCAGCATCGATCACCCGGCGCTCCATCTCTTCCGGAGACAACCAGTAGACGTCGAATTCGACGCCAAGGCCGCTGGTCCGGCCGCCGCGCCGGACCTGGCTGTCACCGGCCTTGAACGCGGTCACCAAATAGCCTCCCCGCTTGATGACCCGGGCCAGCTCGCTGAAGGCAGCCGGCCTGCCGGAAGGCGCGAGGTACATGAGGGAGTACCAGCAGACCACGCCCGCCAGCGAGGCGTCCCCGAAGGGCAATGCACGCAGGTCGGCAACGTCGAAGCCGAAGCCGGGATGGTCACGCCGGGCCACTCGGATCATCTCGGGGGAAAGGTCGATCCCTGCTGGGGAAAGGCCCCTCGCCGCTAGGTAGGGCTCAAGCCGTCCCGTCCCGCAGCCGACGTCCACCACGTTGGCGCCCAAGCCCGCGGCAAGCGTCAGGTCGCAGAACAGGCCGAGCACCGCCCGCTCGGCGGGCATCCGGTCCAAAGCGCCAGCCAGGCGGTCAGCGTAAAACTCGGCGAGGACGTCGTGCGCAGCCCTCAGCTCTTCGGTCTTGGCATCCACGAAGGGACCATAGCTGACCTTGCCGAC